>CAXAWD010000110.1:0-9410 GCA_963972325.1 uncultured Acidimicrobiaceae bacterium | reverse complement strand
GTACATCAACGGCTGGGTGTAGCTCGGGTCGTCGCCCTCGTTGTGACCGTGGCGGCGGTAGCACACCATGTCGATCACAACGTCCTTGTGGAACTTCTGGCGGTATTCCCAGGCGAGACGTGCGACCCGAACGCAGGCTTCCGGGTCGTCGCCGTTGACGTGGAAGATCGGTGCCTGCACCGTCTTGGCGACGTCGGAGCAGTACAGCGACGAGCGGCTCATCTCCGGGGCGGTGGTGAAACCGATCTGGTTGTTGATGATCAGGTGGATCGTGCCCCCGACGCGATAGCCCGCGATGTCGCTCATCGCGAGTGCCTCGGCGACGATGCCCTGACCGGCGAACGCGGCGTCGCCGTGGATCAGCACCGGCAGGACGGAGAACGCACCGATCGGGTCGATCTGGTCTTGGCGGGCGCGCACCATGCCCATGACGATCGGATCGACCGTTTCGAGGTGGCTCGGGTTGGCGGCGAGCTCGACCGGGATGTCGGCGCCGGACGGGCTCTCGTACTTCCCGGTGGCGCCGAGGTGGTACTTGACGTCACCGGAACCCTGCACCGTGTTCGGGTCGACGTGGCCTTCGAACTCGGAGAAGATCGCCTCGTAGCTCTTGCCCATGATGTTGGACAGCACGTTGAGTCGGCCGCGGTGTGCCATGCCGAGCACGGCGCCGTCGAGGTCCTCGTCGGCGGCTCCGGACAGGATCGCGTCGAGGATCGGGATCGCCGACTCGGCGCCCTCGATGCCGAACCGCTTGGTGCCGACATACTTGGTGGCCAGGAACTTCTCGAACGCCTCCGCGGCGTTGAGCCGTTCGAGGATGCGGTCCTTCTGCTCCTTGGAGATCGACGGCGGCTTGACCTCGACGTGCTCCTGGATCCACTTCTGCTCGTCGGTGTTCTGGATGTGCATGTACTCCACACCGATGGTGCGGCAGTACGCATCGCGCAGCACGCCGAGCAGGTCGCCGAGCGGCAACTTGCCGGTGCCGCCGACGCCGTCGGTGAGGAACTCACGGTCGAGGTCCCAGATGGTGAGGCCGTACGTGGCCGGGTCGAGTTCGACCGGCATGTGCGGTTGTTTCCAGTGGAGCGGGTCGAGGTCGGCGATCAGGTGCCCGCGCACGCGGTGGACGCGGATGAGTTTGGCGACGGCCATCTGCTTGGCCAGCATCGCCTCTTCGCGGTCGAGTGGGTTGAGGTCGGGCCGCCACTTGACCGCCTCGTACGGCATGTCGAGATCGGTGAAGATGTCTTCGTAGAAGCCGTGTTCACCCAGGAGCAGCTCGTGCATCCGCTTCAGGAACAGACCCGATTCGGCTCCCTGGATGATGCGGTGGTCGTACGTGGAGGTGATCGTGATCACCTTCGACACGCCCATCGCCGACAGGTTGCGGCGGTCGGCACCTTCGAACTCGGCCGGGTAGTCGATGCTGCCGACGCCGACGATGACACCCTGGCCGGGCATCAGACGGGGCACCGACTGCACGGTGCCGATCGTGCCCGGGTTGGTCAGCGTGACGTTGGCACCGGCGTAGTCGTCGATCGTCAGCTTGTTGTTCTTGACCTTGCGGATGATCTCCTCGTAGGCGGCGAGGAACCCGTTGAAGTCGAGTTGATCGGCGTTCTTCAGCACCGGGACGATCAGGCTGCGGGTGCCGTCACCGTTGTCGACGTCGACCGCCAGGCCCATGTTGACGTGCTCGTTGCGGACCAGGCGCGGCTTGCCGTCGCTCCCGGTGGCGAACCCGTTCTTCATGTTGGGCACGGTCTCGGCGATCGACCGCACGATCGCGTAGCCGATCAAGTGGGTGAAGCTCACCTTGCCCAGCCCGGCACGGGCCCGGTAGCCGTTGATCACCTTGCGGTTGACCTCGAGCAGCTTGGCCGGAATGTTGCGGAAGCTGGTGGCGGTCGGCACCTCGAGGCTGGCCGACATGTTGCGGACGATCGCTGCGCCCACACCCTTGATCAGTTCGCCCGGCTCCTCGGCCGGCTCGGCCTTCTTCTTCGCGGCAGGTGCAGGTGCGGGTGCAGGTGCAGCGGTCTCGGTCGGGGCGGCGGTCGGTGATGGCGGCGCGGCGGCCGGCTCGGTGGCGGTAGCGACCGCTGGTGCCTCGTGGGCATGGGCGGGCTCGCTGACCGATCGATAGTCCTCGAAGAACTCCTGCCAGGAGTCACCCACCGACGACGGGTCGGCACGATATTGCTCGTACATTTCCTCGACGAGCCAGGAGTTGGCCCCGAAACCTGAGCCGTTGGAGTCTGAAGCAGCCATCGCGCCCGATGGTATCCGGCCACCCGCCCGACCACCCGAAACAGCGCCAAGAGACATGAAATCTGGCAGCATGTGCGGATGCACGCGGGCCAGGACGACCATACGGGAGACGATCTCGCCTCGCCGTCCGACGGCGAGGCGCCGCCGAGACTCGACGACACGAGCGATCACGCCGATATCGACCCGCCCGACCCCGCCGATGAGCGTCCGGACGAGATGCCCGACGGAACCCCGGAAGAACGCCCCGACGCAACCGCGGACGAGCTCCCCGACGAGGGCGTCTCCGTCGACCCACCGACGACCGGAATCGAGTCGGACGCCGACGCCGACACCGACGCAGCGACGGACAGCGACGCTCCCCTCGTGCCGATGCTTCCGCACATGGAGACCACGACGACGCCACCGACGATGATGGCGACCGTCGCCACCCCGACTCGCGGCGGCGACACCTGGTACCGCACCGACCAGGACCGGTTCCGCAGCGTCCACCGCCGCGCCAACCCGTGGTACCGCCGGTTGGCGCGGGGCGTGATCGGTGTCGCGTTCCTCACCGCCGCCGGCATCGGGTTGTTCTTCGCCGCTCGATTGGTGCAGGACTACCTCGATCGCGACCGCCTCCCGAGTCAGGGTGCCGACGTGCCGACGATCCGGGCGACGAGCTTCGAGATCCGATCGACGGCACCGGCGCCTCAGCTCGACGGCACGCTGACGCTCGACGCGGCCACCCGCGCGTTCGAGTTCGTCGGGCGCGGCTCGGGCAGCCAGGCGGGCGTGCAGGTCGTGAGCCCCGACGGCGTCGAGGTCTACACCCGCGTCGGCTCCGGCAGTTGGCAACGCGCGGTCGGGACCAACCCGATCGTGAGCGACGTCGTGCGAGCGGTGGAGTACCTCGCCGACGACGACAGCGCCGACGACATCCTCACCACCGAGCTGCGGCGTGGATACGTCGACCTGATCGAACGCGTCGAGATCGGCTCCGGTGACGACGAACTCCGTCGCTACGACGTGCGGATCGACACTCGCTCGTTCGAGGCGGCCTCCCCGCTCCAGTACCAGCTGTTCGAGGACGAGGCGCTCCCGGGCGTGCCGGCCGTACGCGGCCTCGTCGTCTCGATCACGCTCGACCGTGACGACGTGTTGGTCGCCGTCGACGATGCCGGCAGCAACTGGTCGTGGCAGCGGCTCACCTACAGCGGCGAACCCTTCGCCCCGATCGATCCGGCGGACACGATCGTGATCACCGACGGCACGACCGTCGACGATTCCTCCGAAGGCGGCTGACCCGCCTGCCGGTCGCGGCGCTCGTCAGATCCGTTCGAGGACGCCCTCGGCGAACAGCGGGGTGATCCCGAACCGCTCGGCGTCGGCGCGCATCTCGGCGTCGGTGGGCACGTCGAGGTCGCCCTCGGCAGCCGCCACCGCCAACGGCAGGAGCCGAGCGTCGCTGCTGGTGTTGAGGAACAGGTCGCCGTTGCCCAGCACGTAGCGCACGGCGCGGGCCACGGCGTCGGGGTCGGTCAGCGGTTCGTACCAGCTGAAGTGCGGCTGCCCGGGCTCGGGCCAGCGTCCGCGGGCGATCGCCTTGATGGTCTGCACGGCGACGTTCCGCTCGGCACACGTGGAACGGAGCGCATCGACGTCGGCGCGGTACCGCTCGTGCTGCATCAGGGTGAAGTTGTACGGCAGCAGCACACTGTCGAAGTCGAATTCGGCGAGGCTGCGGTTGTGCATCCCAGCGATGCGCAGGCCGTGCCCCGTGACGCCGATGAACCGGACCATGCCCTCGCGCTGCGCCGCTGCGAGCGCCGCCACCGCGCCATCGGGGGCGAACGCGGCGTCCCACTCGTCGGGCTCCACCAGGTTGTGCAACTGGATCAGGTCGACCTGATCGACGCCGAGTCGTTCGAGCGAGCGCTCGAGTTCGGCCCGGGCCTCGCTCCCCGATCGGCCACCGGTCTTGGTGGCCAGGAAGAAGCGGTCACGATGCTCGGAGAGAAACGGTGCGAGCCGGAGTTCGGACTCGCCGTACGAGGCGGCGGTATCGATGTGGTTGATGCCGGCCCGGTCGATCAGTTCGAGCGTGGTGTCGGCGCGCTCCTGGCTCATCGCGCCGAGGGCGGCCGCACCGAAGATGACGCGGGTGGAGGCATGGCCGGTTCGGCCGAACGGCGCGGTGGGGATCACGCTCCGCACCGTAGCCCACCGTTATCGGCACTCAGGGTGAGGAACCTGCTACGAAACGCGAGATTCTTGCCGAATTGGGGTGGACTCTCCCTCCCATTCACCTTATTGTGCAGTTGTTGACACGTTCTTGACATTTCCCCATCCGCACGAGGACCGTCCATGAGCATCACCGAGACCAATCACATCCCGGAGACCGGCCGCATCCAGCGCGGGTCCCGGACGTCGGTCGTCGAGACGGTCCGCCCCCATGCCACGGCACGAGCGATCGCGCAGTTCGATCGGGTGACCGACCGGGCGACGGTGGCGGCCGTCGGCGTCGCACTCCATCACTTCACCGAGCCGCTGGGCCTGACGCTCGAGCTCCCGCTGCACCGCGCCACCACCGTGTTGACCAAACAGGCCCGTCCGCTCATCGACCGCCCCGACGGGCTCGCCGCGATCCGAGCGTTGGTCATCGATCCTCACCGGGTCGCGATGCCCGACGGTCGTACCGCGATCGAGTTCTGCGACCTCACGTGGGACGACGTGAGCACCGTCGCACTCGACCGGGCCACCTCGGCGTGCGAAGGAGCCGAGACGTTCGGACAGATGGCGCTGCTCAACCTCGCCGTGATCCGAGGGGTCAACGCCCGACACCCCTGGTGGGGCACCGCGGCGTGGGGCCGACAGGTCGAGGCGTGGGCCGCCCGCTGTGCACCGTCCCGCCGGCAGCGGAACAGCGTGCTCGCCGATCCCGAACTCGCCCCCGACGATGTGCTGCTCGAAGTGCTCAGGGCTCCGGCTGCCGAATCGGCGACGCCGTGTTGACCAGGTAGGCACCGGCCAGCGCGATCGTGCTGCCGACCACCGCCAGCGCCTCGACCGATTCGCCCCGGAACACCAGACCGAGGAACAGCGACACCGCAGGGATCAGGTAGGTCGTCGAGGCTGCTCGGGTGCCGCCGTACCGTCCTGCGTTCGATGCCATCTGGACGAACGCCAGGCCCGTGCCGAACGCTCCGAGTACGCCGACGGCGATCGCGCTCCTCCACACGAACCGCGAGTCCCCGATCCCGATCAGACCCAGCGGGGCGGTGAGCACGAACGCCACGGCCAGACCGCGAACGATCACCGGCAACGACCCGAGCCGCCGCTGGATCGGACCCGCGAGGTTGAGCGCGACGCCGTAGCACATGATTGCGCCGAGGATCATCAGGACGCCACCGGCGCTCGACGAGCCTTCCGACCACGACGGCAGTGCGATGAGCACGATGCCGCCCAGTCCGACCAGGAGGCCGAGTTGCTGGCGACGGGGCGGGAACGCCACCACGATGAGCGCCGCGTCAGCAGCGGTGAACACCGGGTTCGCGCCGTTCAGCATCCCGGTGACGCTGGACGAGACTCGTTCCTCGGCGAGCGAGAACAAGGTGAGCGGCACCGCCATCCAGATCACGCCGAGCGTGACGATCCGCGACCACTCCTGGCCCGGAACCGGGCGGCGGGCAGCGGGCACCGACGACAGTACGGCGAGCCCGAACCCGATCCGCATCCAGGTGACGAGGTACGGGGAGAACGCGTCGAGACCTTCGGCGATGAGGAAGAAGCTCGACCCCCAGATCAGTCCGGGGATCGCGAGCGCCATCCAGTCCTTCGGGTGGAGTCGGACATCCTCCGGTGCGACGGGACGGTTGGTCGGCGGTGCGCTCATCTCACTCGGAACGGTACGCCCGGAACCGGCAGCGGCACCGGTGGTTTTCGGACACGACGCTGACGACGCAGCCGAAACCCCGGTCGGCTCCGGAACGCCGATGTGGCACCGTTGCCCGATGCCCGACCAGCACCTCGATCCGACCGTCGCTGCCACGTACGATCGGCGCGTCGTCGATCGGTTCGAGCCGACGCTCCTCGCCGCAACCGCCGACCGACTCGCGGGGTTGGCCGGCGATGGCAGAGCGCTGGAGTTCGCGATCGGCACCGGGCGCGTGGCGCTGCCGCTGGCCGCGCGCGGCGTCGAGGTGCACGGCATCGAGCTGTCCGAGCCGATGCTCGCCGAGCTGCGGGCCAAGCCCGGCGGCGACGCCATCCCGGTCGCGGTCGGCGACATGACGTCGACCCGCGTGCCCGGTGCGTTCTCGCTCGTGTATCTCGTGTTCAACACGATCGGGAACCTCACGACACAGGCCGAACAGGTCGCGTGCTTCCGCAACGCCGCGGCACACCTCTCCCCCGGCGGCCACTTCGTGATCGAGGTCGGCGTGCCGGACCCGCCGCGACGGCACGAGCCCAGCCCGTTCCGACCGTTCGCGATGACCGACGACCACATCGGCATCGACGAGTTCGTCGACCCGGTCGAGCAGGTGTTCATCTCACATCACTACCGACCGAACGATGCTGCGAGCGCTCGGGTGTCGGGCACGTTCCGGTACGTGTGGCCGTCGGAGCTCGACCTGATGGCGCAGCTCGCCGGCATGGAGCCGGTGCACCGCTGGGCCGGGTGGAACCGCGAGGAGTTCACCGGCGCGTCGACCGACCACGTCTCGGTCTGGAGACGTCCGGCCTGACCCGCGCCGTCAGCCGACCGGCGACCGTCTGTCAACATGGCGGCATGCAGCAGTCACCGGTCGAACGACGTCAGCCGGACCAGGCGGCCGACGAGCGGGCCACGCTCGAACAGCGGCTCGACTTCCTGCGCGCTTCGGCCGTCCGGAAGGCCATCGGACTGACCGACGACGAGGCGTTCTCCCGCCCCGTACCGGCATCCGACCTGACCATCGCCGGCGTGATCAAGCACCTCGCGTGTACAGAACGTTGGTGGTTCACGATCGACTTCGCCGGAGTCGACGTGCCCTGGCCGTGGCCGGAGGATGATCCGCACGGCTGCTTCCCGCTCGCGCCCGACGACACGATCGACGCGATCATCGACGACTACGTGGCCGAGTGCGAACGGTCACGTTCCTCGATCGACGGCGCACCGCTCGACGCGATGGCCGTGGGCGACGACATGCACTTCAGCCTCCGGTTCGCGCTGACCCACATGATCGAGGAGACCGCACGCCACTGCGGGCATCTCGACCTCCTGCGCGAGTCGATCGACGGAGCGACGGGCCAGTGACCCGCACCCGACGCCACCCGCATCGCCGGTACGAGGTGCTCGACTCGTTCGAGCGGTTCTCGCAGGTCGACGACGTGTTCTCCCGCTCGCGGTGGGATCCGGAGATCCGGTCGGAGGCGGCGTCACGCTTCTACTCGACCTACCGGCGACCGCTGACCGACTGGCGGGCCGCTCCCGGCTTCGCCCAGCACGACTACGCGCTCCGCAACGCGGCGTGGCACGTCACCGACATCTTCGCCGAGATGTACGAAGACGACGATCGTCGCGACGGGTTCCTCGACCCGCTGTCGATGCTGCGTGACGGTGCGAGCCAGCAGATCGAGTTCGACAGCCCGGCCGACGCGAGCCGTGACGTGAAGCACGTGTCGAAGGTGGTCGGCGCCGACCTGGTCGGCATCGCGCCGTACGACGAACGATGGGTCTACACCGAGCGCTTCTCCGTGCAGGCCGGTGGGCCCAAGCCGAACGATCTCCCCGACGGGCTCACGAGCGTGATCGTGATCGGCCAGTCGATGGACCACGACCTCACCCGCACCGCTCCGTCGGCGCTCGCGGGCACGGCAACCGGCCTCGGCTACTCACTGGACTCGGTCGTGCTGCTGACGATCGCGCAGTACATCCGCAACCTCGGATACCAGGCGATCCCGTCGATGAACGACACCGCGCTCGCGATCCCCTACGCGCTCGAGGCGGGCCTCGGTGAGTACGGCCGGCACGGGCTGTTGATCACCCCGGAGTTCGGGCCGCGGCTGCGGCTCGGCAAGATCTTCACCGACATGCCGCTCGCACGCGACCACCCGAGGTCGTCCGGGGTCGAACGGTTCTGCGACGGCTGCCGTCGATGCACCGACGCGTGCCCGGCGAAGGCGATCCCGGCCGGTCCGCCGACCACCGACCGGCACAACCGCTCGAACCTGATCGGGGTGAAGAAGTGGTCGGTCGACGGGGTGAAGTGCTTCTCGTACTGGACGAAGGTCAACACGGACTGCTCGGTGTGCATCCGTGTCTGCCCCTACAACCGCGACTATTCGAAGCGTGCGAATCGATGGTGGTCGAGGCTCGCCGGCCGAGCACCGAAGCTGGCGCTGCGACTCGCCGACCGGGCCGAGCACGGCAAACGCCTCCTCCCCAAACACTGGTGGCCGACGACGAGCCGCTGAGCTCCACGGGTCTGACACCGTGCGAGCCTGCTTCCACCGGGCGAGCCTGTCAGACTCGAATCGTGACGATGATCAGCGACAGCGACGTCGATGCGTTCCAGTGGGACGGGGCCGCCGTGCTGCGGGGTGTGCTCTCGGCCGAGCGGATCGGTGAACTCGCCGCCGGGGTGGAGCACAACCGCACGCATCCGAGCCCGTGGTCGCACTGGTACACGAACCCCGACGAGTCGATCGGGTTCTGGACCGACTACGTGACCTGGCAGACCGTGCCCGAGTACCGCCGGGCCGTGTTCGAGAGCGGGCTCGCCGGCGTCGCCGCCCGGCTCATGGGCTCGAAGACCGCCCGGTTCTTCCACGAGCACGTGCTGGTCAAGGAGCCGGGTGCATCCGAGCGCACGCCGTGGCACCACGGCCGTACTATCCGGTCGACGGCGACCAGAACGTCAGCATGTGGATCGGGCTCGACCCCGTACCCGCCGACCGCGCCGTGCGGTTCCTCGCCGGGTCGCACCGGTGGAACCGCTGGTTCATCCCCCGCAAGTTCATCGACCACACGCCGTATGCCGCCGAAAGCGGCCGGTACGAACTCCTGCCCGACATCGACCGGATGATCGCCGACGACCCCGACAGCCACCGAGTGGTGTCGTTCGACACCGAACCGGGCGACATCGTGGTGTTCCACTACCGCACGTTGCACG
>CAXAWD010000109.1:0-9421 GCA_963972325.1 uncultured Acidimicrobiaceae bacterium | reverse complement strand
GTTCAGCCATCCGGCCAGATCGACCCGTCCGCTATCGGCGCTTCCGATCGGTCGATGCTCGGCGTGGACCCACTCGATAATCACCGACCGGAACGCTCCGATCCGCGCCTGAGTTCCGGCCTCTTGTCATAGTTGACGGTGATCCGGGGGCTCGGCCAGCCTTTGGGTTGGGGTTCTGGATGGTTCGCTCGGTATTCCGGCTGCCCGTCGTGTTGTAGCGCGGCGTGGCTCTGCTTTCGGCTTGCGGCCTGAACCTCGAGACGGGGTCGTGGCTGAAGAGAGGTCTGCACTGCTCAAAGAGGCGTTGCCCTGCTCCGTCGCACCACCTGCAACGAGAGAAGGGAATCTGTGATGTTGAACGAAGTTGTGATCGGTCTCGATCCGCACAAGGTGTCGAACACGATCGTCGTGTTGGAACGCGACGAGACGTTGTTGACGAGACGCCGGTTCGTGCACGACGACGACGGCCTGGTCGCGATGTTCGCGGCGGTGGCCGAGTTCCCGAAGCGGGTCTGGGCGGTCGAGGGTGCGAATGGGATGGGCCGCAACATCGCCCAACGGCTTGTCGCCGCGGGTGAGACGGTGATCGATGTGCCGGCGAAGTTGTCGACTCGGGTGCGGGTGTATTCGACCGGGCACGGCACCAAGACCGATCACACCGACGCGGTCGCGATCGCGCGGGCTGCGATTCACTCCAAGCATCTGCGTCGGGTGCAGCCTGATGGTCCGAACGTGGCATTGAAGTTGTTGTCGGATCGACGCACCGAACTCGTGCGGTTACGAACGTCGGTGGTGTGCCGGCTGCACCGGTTTCTGCGCGAGCTGATCTCGGGTGGGGCACGATTGTCGCTGTCAGCGGAGCATGCGTTTGACCTGCTCACAGCCCTGCAGGTTGACAACGTTGCTGATCAGATGCGGGTTGAGCTCGCGATGGAGTTGATCGACGACATCGCCCGCTTGGATCTGAAGATCGATGAGATCACCAAGCGCATCAACGCCACCGTCAAGGACTCTGGGACCACGTTGACGCGGGTGTATGGGGTCGGGCCGATCAACGCCGCGTTGATTCTCGGTGAGGTCGAAGACGTCTCCCGGTTCGCCAGCCGTGACCACTTCGCGAGCTACTGCGGGACCGCTCCGATCGCGGTGTCATCCGGTGATGTGAACCGGCATCGACTGTCACGTTCCGGGAACCGGCAACTCAACCGAGCAATCCACATGGCTGCGGTCACGCAGATCAGATTCGACACACCCGGACGCGACTACTACCGCCGCAAGATCGCCGAGGGCAAGAGCCGACTCGAAGCACTCCGCTGCTTGAAACGACGTGTGACCGACGCCGTGTGGCGCCAGCTCCAAGTCGACCGGCAAGACGACCAGGCCCAAGACGACACCTGGCCGCGCCGGCCATCGAGGCGTGGTGGCGAACCGTCCTACCGGTCGCCCGCGACGCTGAGAATGAACGGCAAGCCGATGCAACCACGACCGACCCCGGTCTAACCTCGACGTCGGGTTCGGGGTGTGGCCGCAACGAAGAATCAGCCTCGAGGTGCGAGCTGATCACGCGAACGGCACACGCCAACAGACGTCCTCATATGCCCACCCCGAACCCACCTCTTGACAGAGAGGAGCCGTTACGTGCGAGCGGGTCGCTCGGTATCGCACGCTCGTAGTACCTGTCGACGCGTCGGGAGCTCAGGCGGTCTGGGTGTCGTGTTCGAGTTCGTGATCGACAGCGCGTCGGATCCACGACGAGACGGATCGACCCTCGGCGTCGGCAGCGTCGCGGATCTTGGCGAGCGTCTCGGGCGGGAACCTGACCGGAACGGGCTCGGAGAGGTTCGGGCGCCGCCGAAGTGCCGGTCCCTGCAGTGTCTGGTTGTCGGTGTCGGGGTCGGCGTAGAAGTCGTGTTCTTCTTGCCTTGTCATCTTCTTGGTCGGAGCGGCAAGGTCTGAGACCGAGCGCCCGAAAGCGACGAAATCCGGCCCCTGAGGACCGGACTTCGATGGTTTGGTGGGGTGATCGTGAAAGTCGTTGCCGCAGGTCACGACCGGCGTCGGGTGAGGGACACAGACCCGTTTCCTAAGAATCAGACGCCGATTCCTAACACTGGTTCGTGGTGCTGCGGTCTCGGGGTCGCCCGTCGACGTCAAGATCGCTCGACTTCCAAGAGCGAGTCGTAATCGTGGATTCCTTGAAATCCGCTTGACCGCCCACACTTTGCAATGCAGAGTTACCTGTACCGTAGAGTAAGGAGTTCCTGTGAACCAATCTGACGACCTATCCGAGCTCCGCCGGCGGGCCCGGCTGGATCGACATGCAACCTCATACCCACTGATCGTGATCGGGGCCGCCGGTTTCCACTATGCATCGTTTCGGACGTTCGGGTGGCTACCGATCGTGTACGGAATGCCGCTGGCGTTTGTGGTCGTGTGGGCGCTGCAGTGGCGACACGAACGCGAACGTGGGGTGGGCAGTGGGCACGACGGCATGCTGATGCTCGCGTTCGCCGTGCTGCTCGGAACGAGTTTCATACTGTCGGAGACGTGGTGGTCGATCACGTCCGTCGTTGCCAACCTGTCCGAGGTGTGGGCGTTGCTGCCGTCCGCGCTCGGCTTGGCGACCCTCGGTTGGAGGCAGCGGAACGGGATGCTGATCGGGGCGTCCGTCTCGGTCGCCGTTGCGTTGACCGCCGGCGAGATGGCGAAGGACAGCTACTTGGTCTTCCCTGGTGGAGATGCCAGCACCTCCTACCTGGTGTTGCTGCCACAGCTCGCCTTTGCAGCTGTGACGGGCGCTGGACTGCTGCAGCTCCGCCGGGAGGAAGCGCCGGAGTGAGCGCTTCGGACCACCCGGCCGATGGCCTCGACGACGTCGTCCATCAGCGGCACCGGCTCGGGATCCTCGTCGTGCTCGCCGAGACGCGCCGGGCCGACTTCGCCTACTTGAAGAGCACACTCGGCGTCACCGACGGCAATCTGGGTCGCCACCTCCAAGTGCTCGAGGAGGCCGCCTACGTCACGGTGGAGAAGGTCTTCGAGCAACGGCGGCCGCGGACCTGGGTCACGATCACGAAGGCAGGGCGAGAGGCTCTGAACTCCGAGATCGCCGTTCTCGACGACATCGTCAGCCGAGCCCGGCGGAGCGGTCAGGACTGAACAACGACCCCGAAAACGACGAAATCCGGCCCCTGGGGACCGGATCTCGGACTTTCGTCAACGGCGACCGTGGACTTTCACGATCGCCTGTTGGTCGGGGTGAGAGGATTTGAACCTCCGGCCTCCACGTCCCGAACGTGGCGCGCTAACCAAGCTGCGCTACACCCCGTAGCGGACGCTGATGTTATCCGGTGGTTGCCGCTTCTTCCTCGGCTGTGACGTCAACTTCCGATTCGGCGGCGTCACCATCGGCATCGTCGACGGGGTCGACAGCGTGCTGGGCCGCCGGTGCCGACGGGACGCCCTCGAAGAACGTGCCGCCCTGTGTGACGGCCATCATCGCCCGTCGCAACCGGAGCGCGTCGAGCGGCTTGATCAGCCAGCCGTTGGCACCGGAACGCTGGGCGAGGAACACGTCGGCCGTCCGGTCGAGCAGCATGATCGCCGGGACGTGCGGGGCGCGCCCGCTCGACTCGTCGAGCCGAAGATCCATCGTGATCGCCATGCCGCCCATCGACCCGACCTGCAGGTCGAGGATCGCCAGGTCGGGCACCCGATCTTTCACCACGCCGGCGACGAGGCGGCCGTCGCGGCACACGGTGAACGTCGTGTCGGGCCCGCCGAGCGCGGCGGTGACCTCGTCGACGATCCAGTCGGCATCGGTGGCGAGCAAGATGTGCACGCCCCGACGTTACCCGGCAGGTGCGGATTCGTGGAAGAGGTGGGCGCCCAGCAGTTCCAGCGCAGCGACGTCGTGCACGTCGCTCGGCAGCCGTGGCACCTCCACGACCGGGCGCTCACCGACCCGTTCGACCAGCGGTCGGAGCTGTGCGCGTTCGGCGTCGGCGACCGTTCGGAGCTCGGCCAGGTTGGCCCACAGCGCCGCCAGGCCGTGATCGCCCCGCTCCCGGGCGGTGTCGGCCCGGCTCGCCGCGTCGGCCACCGTGCCATCGCCGAATCGGGGCAGGAGCCGGTTGACGACCGTTGCGGACACGTCGAACCCCTGCTCGCGCAACTGCTCGGCGAACCAGACCGCCTCGACGACCGTGTCGCGCTGTGGCGACGACACGAGCACGAACTTCGTGGAGTCGTCGTGGAGGAGCGCGGTGACCTCCTCGGCGCGCTCGCGGAACCCGACCTCCATCCCGGTGAACGCCTGGAAGAACGCCACGGCGTCGGCCAGCACGTCGGACCCGACGACCCGGCCGATCGCCCGCAGGATCGGCTGGGTGGCGATCGACAGCACCTTCATGCTGGTCCGGGTGGGCATCATCAGCAGCTTGAACGCGGTGTGGTCGAGGAACCGGCTCAGCACCCCGGGCGCCTCCAGGAAGTCGAGCGCGTTGCGGCTCGGCGGGGTGTCGACCACCACGAGATCGAACCGGTCGTCGCCGTGGAGTTCGTGCAGCGCCTCGGACGCCATGTACTCCTGCGTGCCGCTCAGTGCGCCGGCGATGTTCTGGAAGAAGCGGTTGGCGACGATCCGCTCGGCCTGCTCGTCGTCGGTCGCGTGGGACCGCACGACGCGCTCGAACATCGCCGGGGTGTCGAGCATCATGGCCCACAGTTCGCCGGCGTCCGGGCCCGGGTCGACCTCGACCCGTTGCGGGGTACCGCTCAGCCCGTCGGGCAGCCCCAGCGCGTCGGCGAGCCGCCGTGCCGGATCGATCGTGACCACGATGACGCGCCGTCCTCGCCGGGCCGCCTCGATACCGATGACCGCCGCGGTGGTGGTCTTGCCGACCCCGCCCGATCCGCAGCACACCAGCACGCGGGCGTCGGCGACGACACCGTCGAGCCGGGCTGCGGTCACGGCGCCAGCTCCGCCGCGAGCGCGGCGATGTCGGCCGCCGTGATGTCGGCCGTCGGTCGGGCCGCGAGCCGGAGCTGCTCGATCGGCACGCTCTCCCGGAGCCGCGCCAGTTCGGCCTGCTGGGCGGCCACACGTTCCCGGCGGAACTCGGCGGCGGCGACCGCGTCGTCGACCTGCACCCGGGCGCGACCGAAGTCGACCTCGGTCGGGTCGGGCAGGTCGTGAGCCGCGTCGACCTGGTTGACCACGATCGGTGCGAGCCGCACACCGACCCGCTCCTCGATCGCGAACGACAGCTCGATCAGCTCGTTGACCGGCGTGGTCTCGGGCAGGGTGACCAGCACCACCTGGCAACGTTCACGGTCGGCGAGCAGCGCCTGCACGTCGGTGGCCTGATCGTGGACGGGGCCGGCGTGCACGGCGTCCAGCAGGCCGGGTGCCGACGTCAGGAACGTGATCGCGTGCCCTGCGGCCGGGCCGTCGACCACGATGAGGTCCCAGTTGCCCGATCGTTCGAGCTGTTTGATCTTGCCGAGTACCACGAGGTCGTCGATGCCGGGAGCCGCGGTGCCGATCACGTCGATCACGCCGGTCGACGCCAGCCGCTTCGCGATCCGCTTGAACCCGTGCTCGAACAGGTATTCCTCCAGGAGTTCGGCGGCCGACAGGTGCTGGACCTCCACGTCGGGCAGCAGCGTTTTGAGCGTCGGCTTGCCGTCGAGTTCGACCACGAGTACCCGTCGGCCCGCATCGGCTGCGGCACGCGCCAGAACTGCCGTTACCGTGGTCTTCCCCACGCCGCCCTTGCCCGCCACGATCACGAGGTTCGTGGCGGTGAGCTCGGCAACAGTTACGTTCGACACACGATCTCCGGAGGCACCTCGTGCGCAGACTACTGATCGTCATGCTCGCTGCCATCGCAGCGATGGGCCTGATCGGCTCCACCGCCGCCGCCCAAGACGACCAAGGCGATCTCGAGGCGACCGCGCCGGTCGACGTCCTCCAGGTCAGCGGCCTGTTCGACGACATCATCGTCGCCGAGATCGACAGCGCGATCGACCGTGCTGTCGACCAGGGAAGCCAGGCCCTCGTGCTCCAGGTCGACTCGCGCGGCGCCGTGGTGAGCGACGAGCGGATCGCTGAGCTGATGGCCACGGTCGACAGCTCGCCGGTGCCGATCGGCCTGTGGGTCGGTCCGAGCGGTGCACGTCTGTACGGCACGCCCGCTCAACTGCTCGCCGTCGCCGACGTCACCGGCATGGCCCCCGGCTCCCGTGTCGGCAACGTCGGCAGCCCCGTCTCCGACTTCGACCTCGGCCCCGGCCTCAACGAACTCCGTGACAGCACGGCCGGCCTCTCCGACGCCCGTAGCCTCGGCGTGTTCAAGCAGCGCATCTCCGACCTCGGCATCGCCACCCTGCCCAACATGATCGACGCGCTCGACGGCTACACCGAGGGCAGCATCGTGCTCGACACGACCGCCGAGACCACCACCGACAGCGGGGTCGTGCAGCGCGAGACGATCGCACCGGTGCGGTTCGCCAAGCTCGGCCTGATCGACCAGCTGTTCCACACGGTCGCCAGCCCGCCGGTCGCCTACCTGCTCCTGCTGATCGGTCTGGCGTTGCTGGTGTTCGAGTTCTACACGGCCGGTGTCGGCGTTGCCGGCGTCGTCGGCGCCGGCTGCGCGATCCTCGCGGCCTACGGGCTGGCGTCCCTGCCTGCCCGAGGTTGGGCGGTCGGGCTGCTGGTGGCGGCGATGTTCGCCTTCGCGGTCGACGTGCAGGTCGGCATCCCACGGTTCTGGACCGGGGTGGGCATCGTGCTCACGATCATCGGCAGCCTGTGGCTGTTCGAGCCGGTCCAGGGCACGTCGCTGCGTCCGTCGTGGCTGTCGCTGCTGGTCGGCATCAGCGGGGTGATGCTCACGTTCATCGTCGGCATGCCGTCGATGGTCCGCACCCGCTTCGCCACGCCCACCGTGGGTCGCGAGTGGATGATCGGGGCCGACGGCACCGCCGTCACCGCGATCGATCCGGAAGGCACCGTGCAGGTCGGCGAGGGCCAGTGGCACGCCCGCACCAACCGGGCGACCCCGCTCGAGGCCGGCGATGCACTGCGCGTCGCTGCGATCGACGGTGTGACGCTCGAGGTCGAGCCCCTCGAAGGCGCCGCCCGCGACTATCGCGAGATGCGCAAGAAGTCCGACGACGCGAGCGACCCGGACGACGCGGACGACCCCGCCGAAGCCGTCGCCGACAGCTGAGTGCCGGTCACGCGCTCCCGGCGGCCCGTGGCGGGTGCAGGGTGACGAACCGGTCGACCGCGTCGGTCGCACGCACCTCGATCGCGTCGTCGTCCGGTGCCGGCTCGCCGAGCAGACACCGGATCTGGGTGTCGCGGATCAGCAGCCCGTAGAACGTCTCGAACGCCGTTGCCGGGTCGGCGACACCGATCAGGCCGGCGTCGTCGAGTCGGGCGAGGTACTCCTCGACGATCGGGCCGACACGGTGGCGACCGGACGCGAGCAGTTCGTCGGCGAGTGACGGGATCGTCATCGCCGCCCGGTTCAACGCGAGCGATGACGGGCTGGTCAGCAACCGGAGCAGGTTGCCCCCGAATGCGGTGAGCGTCTCGAGCGACGCCTCGCCACCGGCGAGGGCAGCGCGCACCCGTTCGGCGCTGGCGTCGGCGTTGTGGCGGATCAGCGCCGCAACGAGGCCGTCGCGGCTCTCGAACCACGAATACAGGGTCTCCTTCGACGCGCCGGCCCGCTTGGCGATCGACGCCATCGTCGTGTCGGCCACCCCGTGTTCGACGAGTTCGTCGAGCGCCGCCTCGATGACCTCGACGCGCCGGTGCTCGGCCTCACCGGCCTTGGGGCGCCCGCGGCGGCGTGGGGGTCGACGATCGGGCACTTGACAAACGTACCATCGGGTACCATTATGAAGAAACCGAACCAACGAGTACGTTTAAGGACGACCATCATGACCGACCTCCTCGCCACCGCCGACCGCACACCCGATGACCCCGACCGGGCCCAGCCCGCTACGACTGCGACGACGAGAACGCCGACTGCCGCGGCGCTCGCCGGAGCGAGCCTCGGCGTGGCGACCGTGTTGGCCGGCCTGTTCGGCGGCTTCTTCCTCACGTACTCGGCGTCGGTCCAGCTCGGCCTCGCCGAGGTCGACGACCTCACCTACGTCCGCACGTTCCAGGCGATCAACGCGACGATCCGCAACCCGGCGTTCGCCGTCATGTTCTTCGGCTGCGTCCCGGCGATCGTGCTGGCGTGGGTGCTCAACCGGCGCACCGATCGCCGTGCAGCGGTTGCCCTCGCCGTCGGCGCGATGCTGTGCGCGGCCGTCGTCGTGATCACCTTCGTGTTCAACGTGCCACTCAACGACGAGCTCGCCGGCTGGGTCGACCCGACGGCCGCCGAGGCGAGCGTCGCCCGCGCCGAGTTCGAAACCGTGTGGAACCGCTGGAACCTCGCCCGCACGATCCTCTCGGTCGCCGGTGCGAGCGCGGTCGCGGTCGCCGCCGTCAGTGCACGTCGGGGAGACGCGGCCCGGCGATCCTGAGGTCGTCGCGCCGTCGGGTGATGCCACGGGCATCCAGCTCGGCCACGAGCGGGAGGGCGAACTTGCGGCTCGCCCCGGTGTGGTCGCGGAACTGGGCGACCGTGAACCCGGCCGGGTCATCGGCGAGGAGCGACGCGGCCACCCGGGCGGCGTCGTCGATGGCATCGACGTGGAACACGATCTGGTCGCGTTCGACCAGGGTGCCTCGCCGGATCAGCTCGCGGACCGCGGCCCGATCGGCGTCGCCGGGCATCTCGGGCGTGAAGCCACCCGTCCGCAGTTGTTCGATCAGCGGATGGTCCTCGAACGGGTCGACGGCGTCGGCCGCCCGCGCCCGACCCGAGTCGACCGTGATGCCGTCGAGCGTTTCGATCAGCGCGCGCTCGTGTTCCGCGAGCGCGGCCGTGTCGAGACCCAACTCGTCCGCATCCTCGACGGCGGCACGGAGGCGCTCTTCCGTGGCGGCGAGCTCCTCGGCCGTCGTGACCCATCGGCCGGCGGTCGGCTCGACGCGCTCACCGGTGAGCAGTTCCAGGTCGTCGACGTCGACCCATCCGCGCTCTCGGACCACCCGTTCGATCGAGCGGTCGGGCCGAGCCCGTGAGGCGCGGGTGATCGGATCGATGTCGAGCACCTCACCGCCACCGATCGTCTCGTCGCGACCCGACTCGCGCAGCACGTACCGATCGCCGGGCAGCAGCGGCAGCTCGGCGTCGAGGAAGAGCCGGACCGCACCCGACGTGCCCGGTGCCAGCGCCTCGCTGCCGAGCACCCGCACCCGCACCGTCAGCTCGCGCGAGCCGACGTAGGCGACGTAGGCGCCGCGGCGCGACACGTCGTGGTCGAGTTCGGCGAGCACGTCGAG
>CAXAWD010000108.1:0-9546 GCA_963972325.1 uncultured Acidimicrobiaceae bacterium | reverse complement strand
CCTCGTCCCGTCGCCGCTGCGGCGCGTGCTGATCAGGCGCGTGCCGATCGGAGGTGTGGTGCGTGGACATCAGGGGCTCACTCGCATGGTGCAGGAGACGGCGGAGGAGGCGCTGACGGTGACGCTGATCCCGTCACCGGGCACACCGGGTGTGATGTAGTCCCAGTCGGATCCTTGCGTCAGGTCGTCGCCACCGGCCCGGCAGCCCCAGCTCGACGGCGTGTAGCCGGTGCCGGCGAGCGACTGCGGAATCAGGTCGACCGTGAGGTTCGGCACACCCGTGAGCGGGATGTCGAACGTGGCGGCCTTCGAGATGCGAGTCGTGGTCACGACTTCCTCACCGAGCTGATAGGTGATCGATGCGTCGGCCGGGTCGCCGGCGTTGTCGCGGGTCTGCACGGTCAGGGTGCCGCCGCATTCGGCGAGAGCGATCTGGGTGAGGGCGCTGCCGAACTTGGACATGTCGTTCGTGACGAGCAGGTTCGCGTTGGAGACGTCGCCCCAACCGGTCGTGCCGTTGTAGGTGCGCATCACGTACGCGCCGGACGCCGAGGAGCCGTGCTGGCTGGGGTCGCCACCGGCGGTCAGGTCGCCGAGGAAGACCTCGTTCGGGATCGGGGCGGCGACCTCCTCGCGGTACCAGCCTTTCTTCCACTTGCCTCGGTAGTCCCGGTACCAGCCGTACTCCCAGCCGCCCTGGGTGGTCGGCCAGCCGGACCGGTTGACCGTGGTGGTGTCGTCGAACGCATCGCCGACGCCGACGCCGATCATGCGGATGTCACGGAACTGGTCGACGATGAAGTCGGCCCGGTACCAGGCACGGGCACCGAAGCTGGAGCCGGACGGGTTGTCGTCGAACCGGCTCGGGATCGACGACGGTCCGAACGAGCTGTTGTCCGAGTCGTGGTTCTCCCGGTCGTAGGTCGGCACGCCGTCGGTGAAGAACACGACGAGTTCGGGCGTCGGTGCCGCCGGGTTGCCGAGTTCGTCGTAGGGCGTGCCGTCCTTGGAGAAGAACGCCCGGTGGAGGGCGTCTTCCCAGTTGGTGCCGCCGTCGCGCTGGACCGAGCTGACGAGACCGGAGGTGCCGGTCGGGCCGATCAGCTCGTCGACATCGTTGGGGTCGGCGAGGTCGAAGTACCGGTTCCAACCGCTGGTGCCCATCGTCTTCGACACGGTGCCGAAGGTGATGACCTGGAGCTGGGTCGGGGTGCCGTCGAAGGCTTTCACGAAGCTGCGAACACCGGTCTTGATGTCGCTGATGTCGCCGTTGCTCAGCGAGTTCGAGTTGTCGACGATCAGCGTGACCGGGCCACCGCAGCCACTGTTGGCCTGGAGGAACGACGGGCCGGAGAACGTCGCCGGGTCGAGCGCGCTGAGGGTGGATCCGCCGGCGGTGAAGCTGACGGTGCTGCTGCGATCGATGCCGTCGATGCCGGGCGAACCGTTGACGTTGACGATGACGCGCTGGGCCCGGGTGTCGTTGTCGCAGTCCGGGTCGGCGGGCACGGCGTCGGGGTCGCAGGTACCGCTCGAACCGACGGCCAGCGGCACGGTGACGTTGATCACCGTGTCGGGCACCGGATCGCCGGCGGCCCACGCGACGGGGTTGCCGTCGTCGTCGGACGGGGGCGCGAGGTCGCGCAGGACGACCTGGTCGCTGCAGCTGCCTGCCTTGCAGACGACGCGGTGCAGTTCGTAGGTGAAGCCGTCGGAGCTCGGGCCGTAGCGGTACGAGACGATCGTCTCGCCGGTGCCGTCGTTCCAGCTGAGCTGCAACGCGTTGGACCCGTAGAGGCAGGAGCCGGAACCACACGGGGTGTCGCTCTCCTGGGCGCTCACCGTGGTCGCCGACGCCAGGTCGGCGGGGAGCCAGAGCGCGAGGCTCTGTTCCCACCGGGCGACGTCGAGGCGCGCCTCGGTGTCGGGTTGCTGCCGGATCGTGACGATCACGGCAGAGGCGATCACGGCGACGATCGTGCCGAGCACGACGATGCTGATCAAGAGCTCGATCAGCGTCATGCCGCCATCGCGCCGGTCGGTGGTGGGTTGTTCGCTCATCAGATGTCTCCTCGGATGACTTGCAGCGATCGGGTGAGTCCTTCGTCGGGGCTGGTGATCGTGATCGTGATGCGTTGCACGATGCCGTTGCGGAACGAGCCGCCCGGGCAGGCCGTCGACTCGGTCACCCAGTTCTCGTTCACGTCGAGGTACGCATGATCGACGCGCACGCTCGTCACCGGCCAGCCGACCGTTTCGATAGCCGCCTCGACCGGCTTGGTCAGGTCACACGGGAAGTCGTCTCGGGTGGCACGGTTGACGCGGTCGACGGCGTTGACGAGGAGGGTTTCCACCTGGGCGGCGTCCTCGCTCACTCGCGACGAACGGATCGAGGTGGCCACGGCGGCGAGGATCGGGACGATCACGACACCCAGCAGGGTGATCGTGATCACGATCTCGATCAGCGTGATGCCGCGGTCGCCCGAGGGTCGCTCGTCGTCATGGCGACGCTTCGGCCATTTGAGTCTCGTCAAGTTCACGGGTACCGCCTCGCTCGTCTGCACACAGCACGGCTGTGTGTTCGACGGTGATGTTGTTGTCGATCGAATGTCCAGCGGGAGTGAACAGCAGTTATGTGTAGTGAAAAACCGGGGCCGCGACCATCGCGAACCCGGCAAGGTTGGGGCAAGAAATCCACAAGCACGGCGTCTTCACGCCGAGCCGTTCGTGGCGGTGTGGTCCTGTCCGTCATGCCCGTACTCCGTCCCCGTCGAGGGGCGGGCCCGACGACGGTTGATTTTCCACCCCTCTACTCGGCAGAAGTCGTGGCCGGCTTGACCTAGGTTTCGTCAAAGTTCGCCGACGGTGCTTGACCAGATGGACGCGTTGGGTCGAATCGGTCGACGAGATCGTCACACGGGGTGGCGGAGCGAACGGCGTAGATCACGCCGTGATATCGATGTCGCGGCCGCGATGGAGAACGGCCGAGCGCATCGGGCCGCTCCACGGACGCGAACGAGCCACCCGTCTCCGGGTGGCTCGTCAGGTGGTCGAGATGTCGGCGAACTCGTCGCCGGGCGACTACTTCGCGTCGCCCTCGCCGGCGTTGTCGTCGTCGCCGCCGGGGATGATGTCCTCGACCTTGTCGGAGACCTTCTCGTAGGTGTCCTTCACCTGGTCGGGCACCTTCTCGCCGGCCTTGTCGACGAGATCGTCGACCTTGTCCTTGATGTCACCGGCCTTGTCCTTGAGGGCGTCGAGCCCGCCGCCTTCCGCCGTCGCCTTGTCCTTGGCGCCCGAGAACATACCCTTGATCTTGTCCAGAATTCCGGCCATCGATGGCCCCTCTCATATTGTGATGTAACACTCTGCATCGCGGTCGTCTGACCGCAATACGTGCATCATACTGGCCAAATAGGCCGGTCAGGGTCGTCTGTGCTAGTGGGTGTCGGCGTCGGGCAAGGTGGCCCGGGCGGTGCCCTGGCCGTGGGCGTCGAGGTCGTAGCCGATCTGGCAGAAGCCGTGGTTGCAGTACCCGCCCGGGTGCTTGTGGAGGTAACCCTGGTGGTAGTCCTCGGCGTAGTAGAACGTGCCGTCGCCGGCGTCGGCGAGCCGATCGATCTGGGTGGTGATCTCGCCGTAGCCGGCCTCGGTCAACGCCGCCTGGTAGCGGTCGCGCGACGCCTCGACCGCGGCGTGCTGGGCCTCGGTCGTGGTGAACACCGCCGACCGGTATTGGGTGCCGACGTCGTTGCCCTGCCGGTTGGCGGTGGTCGGGTCGTGGTTCTCCCAGAACGCCTTCATCAACCGGTCGACCGACAACACGTTCGGGTCGTACGCGACGAGCACCGTCTCGGTGTGTCCGGTCTGAGCCGTGCAGGTCTCCTCGTAGGTCGGATGCTTGGTCCACCCGCCCGCGTAGCCGGCGGCGGTGGTGTACACCCCGTCGAGCTGCCAGAAGATGCGTTCGGCTCCCCAGAAGCAGCCCATCGCGACGTAGATCGTCTCGATGCCCTCCGGGAACGGCGGGGTGATCGAGGTGCCGAGCACGACGTGATCGGCGACGACCGGCATCGGTTCGTCGCGGCCCGGCAAGGCGTCGGACGGCTCGATCATCTCGGTCTTCTTCCGGAACAACATGATGCCAGCGTACGCCTCAGCCTCGGCGCTGTCGCCGCGACGGGTCACGTTCGCGGAACGTTCAGGATCCGCCGGGTCGCTGCGCGCGGGTCACTGCAGGAGCAGTCGTTCGATGCGCCTCGAGGTGACCGCGACCCCGGCGATCAGCATCGTCGCCAGGACGGCGACGTGTACCGGGTACGCCCACGACCACTCGCCGAAGCTGGCGCCGCGCACGAGGGCGACGCCGTGGTAGAGCGGGCTGAGCTGCACGACCCACCCCCAGTCGCCGTAGCTCGACAGGGGGTAGAACGTGGCCGAGAACAGGAACATCGGCAGCGTGATCGACGGCACGTACTCGAAGTCGGCCCACGACCGCATGTAGGTGGTGGTCGCCATGCCGACCGCGCTGAACGCGAGTGCGATCAGGATGCACACCGGCACCGCCAGCACGACCCACGGTGACTGGGCCATCCCGAGTGCCACGAGCGTGACCAGGAACGCGACCGAGTACAGCGAGCCGCGGAACGTGGCGTAGAGGATCTCGCCGAGGGCGACGTCGCCCGACGTGAGCGGCGTGGCGAGCGCGGCGTCGTAGACCTTGTCGTACTTCAGCTGGAAGAAGATGTTCATCGTCGACTCGAACACGGCGCCGTTCATCGCCGACGCGGCCATCAGCGCCGGTGCCACGAACTCGGCGTACGAGATCACGCGGTCGCCGTCGGTGATGTCGCCGACGAGCGCACCGAAACCGACCCGGATCGACAGCAGGTAGAACAGCGGCTCGAAGAAGCCGGACACGACGATCATCCAGCCACCCGAGCGGTTGATGATCCAGTGGCGTTCGAGCAGCCGGTGCGGGCGCCGTGCCTGCAGCACCTGGCGCGGGATGATGCGGAGGGGGAGGTCGGCGAGGGTCATGCGGCCAACCGCTTCGCGAACGCCCACCGTGCGACCGCCCATCCGCCGAGGGCGAACGCGCTGAGCACCGCGCAGTGCACGATCGCCTCGGAGACCCCGAGCCGGCCGTGCACCGAGTTGCGGCACAGTTCGACGCCGTGCCACAGCGGGGTGATCTTGGCGACGGGCTCGATCCAGTCGGGCAGCTGGCTGACCGGGAAGAACGCGCCTCCGAACAGGAACAGCGGGATGATGCCGAACCGCATGATCGTCGGGAACGACGCCTCCCGCTCACGAGTGGCCGTCCATCCCGTGATCGGCGCCGCGAACGCGACGCCGGTGAGCCCGCCGAACAGGACGGCGAGCGCGAGCCCCGGCGATCGGGTCTCAGGGAAGATCAGCAGCACGATCGCCACGCCCGACACCGAGATCAGCGACCTGGTGGTCTGCCACAGCGCGAGGCCGCCGGTGATCTCGCCGGGGCTGAGCGGGCTGGCGGCCTGGGCGTGGAACGTGCGCTGCCACTTGAACCCGCCGAGCACCGGCCACAGCGACTCTTGCGCGGAGATCATCATGCCGGTCGTGGCGAGCAGGCCGGGTGCGAGGAACTCGAAGTAGGTCAGCCCGTCGAGCAGTTGGCCCGACGACTCGTTGCGGTTGACGAGCGCGCCGACCCCGAGCCCCATGCCGAGCAGGTACAGGAACGGTTGGAGCACGGCGCCCATCACGTTGGAGCGCCAGATGGTCCGGTAGAGCGTGAAGTGGCTCTCCCAGACACGGATCGCAGCGGGCGTCGACATGGTGGCCCGGACCCCTCAGTCCACCAACGTGCGGCCGGTCAGCCGGAGGAAGACGTCTTCGAGTGAGCTGCGACGGACGAGCGCCGACTCGGGCCGGCTGCCGCGGGCGCGCACCTCGTGGAGGGCGGCCTCGCCGTCGTCGGCGTAGATCAGCACCCGGTCGGGCAGCAGTTCGCTGCGGTCGCCGATGCCCTCCACCTCACCCGAACGGGCCTCGTTCGTGCCGGCGGCGTACCGGAGCTCGAGCACCTCGCGGGTGGAGTGGGTGGTGATCAGGTCGCGCGGTGAACCCTCGGCGACGATCTTGCCGTGGTCCATCACGACGAGCCGGTCGCAGAGCTGCTCGGCCTCGTCCATGTAGTGAGTGGTGAGCACGAGGGTGACGCCGCGCTGCTTGAGCCGGTACAGCCGGTCCCAGAGGACGTGCCGGGCCTGGGGGTCGAGGCCGGTCGTCGGCTCGTCGAGCAGGAGGAGCTCGGGTTCGTTGATCAGCGAGCGGGCGATCGTGACCCGGCGCTTCATACCGCCCGACAGCGGCTCGATCCGGCTCTTCGCTCGATCGGTCAGCTGCACGAACTCGAGCAGTTCGGCGGTGCGACGCCGACACTCGGTGCGCGGAATGTCGAAGTAGCGGCCGTAGAGGATCATGTTGTCCTCGACCGTGAGCTGCTCGTCGAGTTGGTCGAGCTGCGGCACGACACCCATGCGGGCGCGGATCTGCTTGCCGTCGCGGGCGGGGTCGAGGCCGAAGATGCGGAGCCGGCCGTCGGTCACCGGCGACACGCAGCCGATCATCCGCATCGTCGAGGACTTGCCGGCCCCGTTCGGGCCGAGGAACCCGAACGATTCGCCGGGGCGGACCTCGACGTCGATGCCGTCGACGGCCACGAAGTCGTCGAACCGTTTGACGAGGTGTTCGGCACGGATCAGGGCGTCACCGCCGGTGGAAGTCATGCGGCGGGCAACGCTATCGGTCGGGCGCTCGGCGATCGGGGTCGGATTCGTCGCCGGGCTCGTTGGTGCGCCGCCGGTGGCGGAGCGGTCGGGGGTCGTCGTCACGAACGCGAACGGTACGTCTTCAAGAGCACTTGAAGTCAAGCATTCCGAGTCGGTCGACTCGGTCGACTCGATCGGCGAGACTGACCGGGTGATCCGACGGGTGGTGCACGCGTGGGCCGACGGCCTCGCAACGGTCGCGTCGACGCTCCGCGGGCAGGACCCGTCGTGGGGCTCCGAGACATTCGAGCTCGGCGGTGGCCGTGTTGCGCTCTGGGGCGCCGGCCTGTACGTCAACCGCGCGGTCGCCGCCGGGATCGACCGACCGATGACGGTGGCCGACTTCGAGCTGCTCGAACTCCGCAGCGCTGCGGGGGGCGTCGTGGCGGCGATCGATGTGACGCCCGCGACCCGACCCGAGGTGATGGCGATGGCCGCCGAGCGTGGCTACGTCGAGGTGGGGGTCGTGTCCGCGCTGCGTCACGTCGCCGACGGCCCCGTCCCCGAGGTGGTGTCGGCCGGCGTGTCGGTCGAGTCGGCGGTCGGTCAGGTCGCGGCGTGGCAGGCGATCAGCGCCGCCGGCTGGGGGCACGACACGCCAGCCGCACGTCGGGCGAGCGACGCGTTCGCCGCCGCCACCGCGGCGGTCGACGGCGACGGGTTCGTGCTCGCCCGTGACGTCGAGGACGGGCGGCCGCTCGGCTGCGCGAGCGTGGCGGTTCTCGACGGGGTGGCGTCGCTCGGTGCGATGGCGACGCTGCCGGACGAGCGCGGTCGCGGCGTGCAGGCTGCGCTGGTTCGTCACCGACTCGCCCTGGGGCGCGCCGCCGGATGTGACGTCGCCGTGGCGACCACGGTCCGCGGCGGCGCGTCCGAACGCAACCTGCTCCGCCTCGGGTTCGAGCACTGGTTCGACGTGACGACGCTGTCCCGCCCGTCCGGCGGTCGGTAGCGTCGGCGGCATGCTCATCCGCGACTATCGACCGTCCGACCTCGCTGCGGTCCATGCGATCAACGAGGCCGAGGTACCGGCCGTCGGCAGCGTCACGCCCGACCAGCTGGCGCACATCGCATCCGAGTCGTCCGTCGCGCTGATTGCCGAGATCGACGCCACGGTCGCCGGGTTCTGCCTGGTGCTCGCACCGGGCGCCGACTACGGCTCGACGAACTACGCGTGGTTCGCCGAGCGGTACGACGAGTTCGTCTATCTCGACCGGGTCGCGATCTCGCCGGACTTCCAGCGGCGCGGCCTGGGCCGCGAGCTGTACGCCGAGGTCGAGCGCGTGGTTGCCCAGCGTCACCCGGCCGCGCGCGACTTCCTGCTCGAGGTCAACCTGCGTCCGCGCAACGACCGGTCGTTGGCGTTCCACGCCGGGCTCGGCTTCGTCGAGGTCGGGCAGCGCGACACCGACTACGGCGTCACGGTCGCGATGTTGGCCAAGCCGCTGCCGACGACGGGACCGGCTACCTGATCGTCGGGAACACGAACAGGCCGAACGTGCCGGGCCCGGTGTGGGCACCGACGCTCGGCCCGATCCGGTAGTGGATCACGGCGTCGATCCCGTCGAGCCCTGACAACGCCCGTTCGAGTCGCTCGGAGAGTCGGCGGCTCGACCCGTCGGACGTGCCGATCGCGACGGTGGCGCCGGGCCCCCACGACATGGCATAGGTCGACATCACGTCGATCGTGTCGTCGACGGTGGTG
This sequence comes from uncultured Acidimicrobiaceae bacterium, assembly GCA_963972325.1. Taxonomy (GTDB): domain Bacteria; phylum Actinomycetota; class Acidimicrobiia; order Acidimicrobiales; family Ilumatobacteraceae; genus Ilumatobacter. The sequence continues at coordinate 1,026 of CAXAWD010000108.1, read as the reverse complement.
ACACGGTCGAGCACCTCGAGCTTGCCGTCGGCCATGCCGAGCACCGAGATGCCGTCATCGGACAGTTCGACCTCTGCGGCGCGGCCGCCCCGTTCGGTGAGGTGTGGCGCCCCGACCATGAACGACGTCGCGAGCCGCGGCACCAGATTGGTGACCCGCCGCTCGATGTCGTCGACGTTCGCGCCGCGGTCGATCGCCACGCCGGCCGCCCACGCACACACCGCCACGCCGAAGCTCGCACTGCCGGTGTCGATCACGGTGACCCCGATCGGTGCGTCGGGAGCGGCCAGTCGGGCGCTGTCCACGGTGCCGGACATCGCGCTGCTCAGGTGGATCGACACGATGTGGTCGGCGCCGCGCTCGGCGACCCGGGCGTACGCTTCGGCGAATCGTCCGGGCGCGGGCTGACTCGTGCTGATCTCGGGCGCCGAGTCGCCCTCGAACGACCGGTAGAACGTGTCAGCGTCGAGGCCGATGCCCTCGAGATGGTCGGTGCCGTCGATCGTGACGGTCATCGGTACGACCTCGATGTCGTAGCGCTCGACGAGGTCGTCGGTGATCTGGCTGCTCGAATCGGTGACGATGCCGATCCGGCGGCTGCTCGGACGATCCATCTCGGACGATCCATCTCAGACCGGTTGTGGCGGTGCCGACTCGATGAACCGGCGGATGATGACGGCGCTGCTCACGGCGGACGCGATCGGCAGCGCGAGCGATGGTTTCGGGCCCCATGGGTTGCGGAACCCGCGTGCCCACCAGACCATTCCACCGATCACCCAGCACACCGACGAGGTGACCGTCGCGGCGAATGCGCGCTGTCGCCACCGCGGATTGGCGGCCGTGACGGCCGCGACGGCGACGTCGATCGGGAAGTAGGCCGGGAACGTGGCGAGGCACTGGCCGACGCTGGTGGCCACACCCTTGCCGCCCCGGAACCCGGTCCAGACGGGGTAGCAGTGGCCGACGACCGAGGAGGTGCCGGCGACGTGCGCGCCAATCGGTCCGGCGACGGCGCCGCCGATCGCA
>CAXAWD010000107.1:0-9573 GCA_963972325.1 uncultured Acidimicrobiaceae bacterium | reverse complement strand
TGCAGTCGCTGATCAGCGCCTCCACGTGGATCAACGCCGACCGGTTGTCGCCGATCATGTTCATGATGTGGACGTCGCTGATCGCTCCTGCGGGGCTCGGTGCGCCGTAGCCGCGGCCGCCGAACAGGACCGCGGTCTGGTGGCTCGGGACCTGCGGGTTGCCGCGAGTGATCAGACCGTCGACGCGCACGTCACGGATCTTCGCCTGGTCGATGGTGCGCATCGCGATCCCGTGGTTCTTGGTCGTGCAGTCGACGTTCGTGATCGTGACGTGTTCGATGTCGTCGTCGCCGGGCGTGTAGCCGGGGTCGGTCGCGGTCGCCGCCGAGAGACGTCCACCCTCGTCCTCACCGTCGCCCAGCCGTGATGCCGGCAGGAGCGTCATCGCGATGAAGTCGTCGCCGCTCTCACCGGACACGTCGTCGATCCGGAAGTGCTTGCACCCCTGCCGCAGGTTGATGCCGTCACGGTTCGCGACGTAGCGCTCCACGCCGTCGACGGTGATGCGCGGCGGGTTGTCGATCCGGATGCGGGCGAGGCGAGCGTTTCGTACCCGTTCGTGCGTGACGGCCCAGCAGTGTGCGTTGGAGATCGTGACATCGGTCAACTCGAACCCGTCGACATGCGCCATCAGGATGCCGTGGTTCCGCCAGTCACCCTGCTGAGCGACTCCGTCTCGACCGGCATCGGTGCCGTAGGTCTCCTTGCCGCGACCCGTCGGTGAGTCGAAGTCGGAGGTGAGTGAGAGCGTCTTGCACTCGCCGGTCGACCGAGGGTTGGCGGCGCCTCGGAGCACGGCGTTGCCGCGGCCGATGATCCGGATGTCATGGTTCCACGCGACGCTCGTGCCGCCCTCGCCGACGTTGTCGCTGCGGATGATGTTGTCGATGCACGTGTCGGCCAACTGGATCGTGCAGTCGTCGAGGACGAGTGTCATGTCGCTGGGCAACAGAATGGCTCGGTCGAGCAACCAGACGTTCGTGCCGTTGGCGTTTCGGGCGGGGACGACGACTCGGTTCGTGGTGCCCGTCGCTGCCTCGATCGCGGCCTGGATGCGGTCGCTGTCGGTGCCGTCGAAGGAGTTCGGTGTGATGTCGTGCGCCGTCCCCGGCTCGGTCGTGGTTCGGTGTTCGGTCATCGTGTGCCCCCTGGGTCGCCCGCCCGTGCGGGCACTGATCTCTATACTCTACTTTATATATCTCCACGACGTGCCTCGGACGTCGTTCGGTTCGAATTGGGGGGCCATGGAACTCGCGGTACAGGTCAACGGGTCGTACGAGCACGTGTCGGAGGTGGCGGCGATCGCCGAGGCGGCGGGATTTCGAGCGGTGGCGCTCGCCGACCACTACCTCAACGGCTCCGGGCCGTCAGCGTACGCGGCGCCGGTGTTCGACTCGCTCACGCAGGCGGCGGCGCTCGCTCGCGACACGAGCACGATCGAGATCCTCACCTTGGTCTCTCCGGTCACGTTCCGGCACCCGGCGGTGTACGCCAAGACGGCGACCACCATCGACGACCTGTCGGGCGGTCGGTTCGCGCTGGGGCTCGGCACCGGTTGGCACCAGGACGAGCACGACTACTTCGGCGTTCCGTTTCCCGACCGGGCAGAACGATTCCGCAGACTCGAGGACGCACTCGGCTACCTCCACGCCTATCGCGAGCATCCGGCACGGGGCTACGACGGCAGGTTCTGGCGCCTCGCCCCGTTCGACGTGCAGCCGCGAATGCGGCCCGATGCGCGCCTCGTCGTCGGTGGGGTCGGGCCTCGCCGCACGCCCGAGTTGGCAGGCCGGTTCGCCGGCGAGTTCAACCTCGCCGTGCACGAGCCCGAGGTCGTACGGGAGCGGATCGACACGATGCGGCGAGCGGCCGCAGCCGCCGGACGGGATCCCGACACGATCTCGGTCAGCACGGCGTACCGGTTGATCGGTGGCGACACCGACCGTGAGGTCGACGAGTTCATGGCCGAGTGGGGTGCACAGACCGGACGGTCCGTCACCGAGATGCACGGGCACGTCGGGGATCGCATCCCGATTCTCACCTGGGACCAGCATCTGGGTCGTCTCGACGAGTTGGGCAGGCTCGGTTTCGATCGTGCGTACGTCAAGGTCGTGACGAAGAGTCCGAGGGCCTTCGCTGATGCGGCCCGACGCCTGGCTCCGCTCCTACGGTCTGACAATGTGCATGACGATCACACGGCGAGCCATCGCCGCGACCCCGAAAGCGAGTCCTGATGCCCGACATCCTGATCTACGGAACCAGAGGGATGGGTCGCGACGCGCTGGCCTGGATGGACGACGCCGGCACCGCCGCGGACGTGCGGGGCTTCATCACCCACCACCCCGAGGAGATCGGCACCGAGGTCGCCGGACTACCGGTGCTCGGTGGGCTCGATCATCCGCTGTCGCACCCTGGGGCATCGGTGGTGCTGGCCGCCGGGTCGACCCCGAAACGCTCCGATGCGCTCGCGTACTTTCGTGAGCATGATGTCGCGCTGTGCACGGTGATCCATCCGTCGGCGGTCATCGGCGCGCGCGTCTCGATCGGTGACGGCACGATCATCTGCCCGGGCGTCATCGTCTGCAGTGACGTGACGATCGGCAGTGGGGTCATCGCCAACTACGGCGCGATCATCGGCCACGACTGCGTGATCGACGACGCGGCGTTCGTCGCTCCCGGGGCGAACCTGGCGGGCACCGTGCACGTGGGCTCCGGTGCTCACATCGGTATCGGTTCGTCGGTCGTGCAGAAGCTGCAGGTCGGAGCGCGAGCGATGGTCGGGGCCGGCGCTGCGGTCGTTCGCGATGTCGAGCCCCACACCACCGTCGTCGGCGTCCCCGCTCGAAACCTGCCGGGTGCTCGAGGCGTGCAATAGTCACGTTCCGGGTCGGAACCGAGACTGGTGCGGCCCCGACGGGGTGCGGCGTCGGCAGCGGCGGTGCGCTCGCTCCGAATCGGTGGTGTGTCGGTTGACACACCACGGTGTCCTGCATTATATATGTTATCGATTACAACTTCCCGTGCCGTGCGGGGAGTGCTTCGACAAACGGACACGAGCCGGGGGAACCAATGAGATCCAGAAGTACGAACCGCCGATTTGCGCGTTGGGCATTGGTCTTGCCCGCATTCGCGCTCGTCGCCGCTGCTTGCGGTGGTGACGACGACACGACGGCGGATGAACCGCCTGCCGTCGAAGACGACGGCACCGAGAGCGAAGACTCCGGTTCCGAGCCGGCATCCGGCGATGGCGATGATGGCGGCGATGGCGATGACGCCACCGAGGACGGCAGTGAGGCATCCGAGCCCGCCGGTGGGGACGACGAGCCCGCCGACATGGCGGAAGATCTCACGTTGACCGTCGGTGTGGTCGCCGAGCCGCTGACGCTCGATCCGCAGCACCATCGCAACCGTGGCACCCAGATCGTGTCGCGCAAGGTGCACGACAACCTCGTCTACCTCGATCCGCTCTCGGCTGACCGCATCTACGTCTGGAAGCTCGCGACCGGTGCCGAGCAGGTCGACGACCTGACGTGGGACGTGTTCCTCCGTGAGGGTGTCGAGTTCCACGACGGCTACCCCTTCAACAGCGAGTCGGTGCTCTACACCTACGAGCGTCTGTTCGACGAGGAGCTGAACTCACCCCGCGCCACGATGGGTTCGCAGTCGCTGATCACCGAGATCGAGGCGATCGACGACTACACCGTCCGGTTCCACACGTCCGAGCTGATCGAAGCCAATGAGCAGGGCTTCCCGATCGCGCTCGGGCTGTACTCCCAGGAAATGCTCCGGCCGGGCATCTATGACGGTGTCAGCCTCGAAGAGGCGGCCACGATGCCGACCGTCGGTACCGGACCGTGGAAGTTCGTCGAGTGGGAGCAGGGCCAGTACGTTCGCTTCGAGCGGAACGACGACTATTGGGACGGCCCGCCGCAGCCGTCCGAGCTCGTGATGCGATTCATCCCTGAATCGTCGACCCTGTCAGCGGAGCTGATCACCGCCAGCGTCGACCTCATCTACCCGGTCGACTCCGACACGATGGCGGGGCTCGCCGGTCAGGATGGCATCGAGGTCACCGCAGCGCCGGGCACGTCGATGACGATGTTGCAGGTCTCGGTTCAAGAAGGGCGTCAGTTCGCCGATCTCGACCTCCGGTTGGGTCTCAACGCCGCGATCGACCGGAACCTGATCGTCGACAACCTCTTCCAGGGCTTCGCCGTGACCGAGACCCAGATGACGCCGAGGCCGATCGAGGGCGACACCGACCCTGCCGCCGGCTACGACCAGGACTCGGAGGGGTACCAGTACGACCCGGATCTCGCCCGTGAGCTCCTGGCGCCGCTCGCCGGCGAGACGATCGAACTGCACTCGGCAACGAACAATCTCCTGATGGCCGAGGTCGTCGCCGAGCAGCTCCGGCAGGTCGGCCTCGACGTCGAGGTCATCCCGGAGGATCCGGCTGCGATGAGCTCGGCCATCGACAGCGGCGAGTATGACATCTGGATTCAGGCCTACGGTGGCCTCGAGGACATCGGCAACAACTGGGACACCCACTTCTCGTGCGCCACGAACGAGGCGGGGATCGTCCGAACGGGCTACTGCAACCCTGAGCAGGATGCTCGGATGGAAGAGGCTCGCGGCCTCGACGAGGAGGAGCGCGAGCAGGTCTACAGCGAGATCGGCAAGGAGCTGAACGCCAATCCGCCGTGGGTGCCGCTGTGGACGCTGAACGAGATCGCGGCCTACCGCGACTACGTCAGTGACTTCGTGCTCTCGCCGGTCGGCCAGTTGAACCTCTGGAACGTCAAGCTCAACAAGTAGCAACCGAAGAACCGTGAGCGTTCGACCGTGCTGATTCGTATCGGCACGGTCGAACCGCGTTCGGGGCGAGGCGGTGGTCCGAGAGCCGTGTGGTGGTCGGCGGTCCGCCTGTGTTGTGATGGGTGTGAACAGGTGTTTCCCACGTCGGCGTCGGCGTGCGCGACCCGATCATGGAAGGGTTCCTCCGTGTTGACGAACCACGAACATATAATCTATATTGTGCAGATGGAAACGATGCCGTATGGGGGGCACCGGTCTCGGCCGGGCGCGGAACGGGCCGACGTCTTCGCACGAGCGGCGACGGTGACACGGTGACGGCCGCCCCGCTCCTGGAGGTCGATCGACTCGGCGTCCGCTTCGGCTCCGTGACCGCCGTCTCGTCGGTGTCGTTCACCGTGAACGTGGGTGAGGTCTTCGGCGTGGTCGGAGAATCGGGTGCCGGCAAGTCCGCGACGGCCAAGGCGATCATCGGTCTGTTGCCGTCGACCGCCAAGGTTCGCGGCAGCGTGAAGTACACCGGTGAAGAACTCGTCGGCGCCGACCGGGCGACGCTGCGTCGGGTTCGCGGCGGCGGGATCGGCTACGTCTTCCAGGACGCGCTGACCGCTCTGGATCCCGTCCGACGGGTCGGCGACCAACTCGTCGAGGCGGTGCCGAGCCGGCGCGAGATCGGACGTAAGGCGGCGGCCGAACTGGCCGAGAGCCTGCTCGCCGAAGTGCAGATCAAGAACCCGGCTCGGTGCATGCAGTCGTATCCGCACCAGCTGTCGGGCGGCATGCGTCAGCGGGTGGTGATCGCCGCAGCCCTCATCGCCGACCCCGAGCTGATCATCGCCGACGAGGTCACCAGCGCCCTGGACGTCACCGTCCAGCGACGGGTCCTCGAACTGTTGCTCAACGTGTGTGCCGACCGTGGTGCCGCCGTGATGATGATCACGCACGACCTCGGCGTGGTCGCGCAGACGTGCGATCGGGTCGCCGTGTTGTACGGCGGCATCGTCGCCGAACAGGCCGACGTCTTCGATCTGTTCGACGCGCCGCGGCACCCCTACACGCAGGCGCTGATGGCGTCGATGCCGCACATCGGTGACGACTCTCCGTTCGTTCCGATCCCCGGCTCGGCGATCCAGGTGGTCGGTGAACTCACGGCGTGCCCGTTCGCGCCGCGGTGCAATCACACCACCGACGAGTGCCGGCAGTCGCTGCCGGACATCACCAACGAAGGAAGTCGTGCCGTGCGATGTGTGCATCCGCTGGCAGAGGCCGTGTCATGACGGCGCCCATCCCGGAAGCGGCCGACGTGGCGGCAGACGACACGACCCGCCCACCGGCGCTCGAACTCCGGCACCTCACCAAGAGCTTCAAGGTCGGCTCCGAATCCTTCGGTCGTGCGAGTCGGGTCAAGGCCGTCGACGACGTGTCGCTCCAGATCGAGTCCGGTACCACGCTGGGCCTCGTCGGCGAATCCGGCTCGGGCAAATCGACGATCGCCCGACTGGTCTGCCGCCTCCTCACGCCCGACTCCGGACAGGTCCTGGTCGACGGCGTCGACGTGGCCGAGGGACGCCGTCGGTCGAAGGCCTACGCACGCAAGGTCCAGATCGTCTTCCAGGACCCGACCGCCTCGCTGAACCCGCGATGGAAGGTCCGCCGGACGATCGCCGAGGGCATTCGGGCACACAAGCTCCGTCCTCGCGACGAGATCGACGCCCGGGTGCGCGAGTTGGTCGACCTGGTGGGTCTGCCCGAGAATTCGCTCGATCGGTACCCTCACGAGTTCTCGGGAGGCCAGCGCCAGCGCATCGCCATCGCCCGAGCCCTGGCGGTGGAGCCCGAGGTGCTCGTGCTCGACGAACCGGTCTCCGCGCTCGACGTGTCGATCCAGGCGCAGATCCTCGTGCTGCTCCAGAACCTGCAGGACCTGACCGGGCTCACGTACCTCCTGATCGCACACGACCTCGCCGTCGTGCAGCGCTTCTGCGACCGCGTCGCAGTGATGCGGACGGGTGAGATCGTCGAGTCCGGCGACCCGTCGATCATCCATTCCAACCCCCAACACCCCTACACCAAGGCGCTGGTCGAGGCGCATCCGGTGCCCGATCCGCACCGACGTGGTGCGTGGGGGATCAAGAGCAGCACCAACGGACAGGGGAGCGTGGCATGAACATGGTGTCCGGCAACGGCCGGCGTCCGACCGCAACCGGCAGGGAGAAGGCGCGATGACCAAGTTCGTGCTCAAACGACTGGCGCACACGGTGATCGTGCTGCTGGGCGTCTCGGTGATGGTGTTCTTCCTCATCCGATACCTCCCCGGCGACCCGGTCGACCTGATGTTCGACGGTGGCGACGACGAAGCGACCGCCGAAGCGATCGCCGCCGGTCGCGAGGCCTTCGCCGAGGGGCGCGGTCTCTCCGGCAGCCTGCCGAGCCAGTACTTCAACTTCCTCGGAGAGATCTCCCGGGGTGACCTCGGCACATCGTTGTTCCGCAACGTGTCGGTGACGACGCTCATCCGTCAGACACTCCCACTCACGTTCCAGCTCGCCGTCGCCGGTCAGCTCGTCAACATGCTGCTGTCGTTCCCGCTCGGCATGCTCGGAGCGGCCAAGCAGAACAGCATCTGGGACCGCGGTGGCACTGCGCTGGCGCTGATCGGTACGGCGATGCCGAACTTCTGGCAGGGGATCATGCTGATCCTGGTCTTCGCGGTCTGGATACCCATCTTCCCCGTGTCCGGCGTGATGGACCTCGGCATCGACCTCAGAGAGGTCACTCACATCCCGGTCGTCGACGCCGTCATCACCGGCAACTGGGCGGCGCTCAAGTCGCTCATGATGCACCTGGCGCTCCCCGCCATCACGCTGGGGGCGTCGGCCAGCCTGGTCCGGATCCTGCGTTCGAGCCTGCTCGAGGTCAAGCACCAGGACTTCATGGACGCCTATCGGGCCCGTGGAGTGAGGGAACGTTCGGTCACGCTGCACATGCTCCGAAACGCCCTCCCGACCACCGTGGTCATCTTCGGCATCCGACTCGGCACGATCATCAGCGGCTCGGTCGTCATCGAAACGGTGTTCGCCTACCAGGGCATGGGCTGGTTGTTGATCAATGGCATCAACCAGCGTGACTATCCGCTCGTCCAGGGGATCGTGCTGACGTTCACGGTCTTCACCGCTCTCGCCAGCCTGCTGACCGACATCGTGCACGGCTGGCTCGATCCTCGAGTCAAGGTGACCAGCAGCGCATGACCGACATCAACGACCTCGGCGTCGCGACCGACTCCGCCCCGGTCGACGACCTCGCACCCGAACGCAAACAGCGCGGATCATTGATCGTCGCGTTCGCCTGGGCGATCGTCGTCGGCTGGATCCTGGTGGCCCTCCTGGCGCCGTGGATCGCGCCGCACGACCCGGGGACCCAGTCCCTCGTCAACCGACTCCAGCCCCCCGGTACGTCCGGGCACCTCCTCGGCACCGATGCCATCGGGCGCGATGTGTTCTCGCGGATCCTCCACGGCGCGAGGTTGTCACTCGGTGCGGCGGCGCTCGTGGCCGTGTTCACCTCGATCGTCGCCGTGTCGATCGGGCTGATCTCCGGGTACTTCGGTGGCTGGGTCGATGCGGTCCTGATGCGCATCGTCGACATCTGGCTCGCCTTCCCCGGGCTCATCCTCGCCATCGCCATGGTCACCGCACTCGGGCGTGGCCTCGACAAGATGATCATCGCCCTCGTGCTCGCCGGTTGGGCCGGCATGGCCCGCATCGTACGAGGTGAGACCCTGCAGCTCCGAGAGCGTGAGTACACGATGTCGGCCCAGGTGCTCGGCGTCAGCAAGCCGGGCATCATGTTCAAACACCTGCTCCCGAACATCATGCCGACGATCCTCGTGGTCACGGCGCTCGACATCGGGTCGACCATTCTCGGCCTGGCGTCGCTCGCGTTCCTGGGCGTCGGAATCGGGTCTGACGTGGTGACCTGGGGCAGCATGCTCTCCGACGGTCGCAACTACATCTCGACTGCCTGGTGGGTCGCGCTGTTCCCGGGGCTCGCGATCTTCACGATCGTGCTGGCCGTCAACCTGGTCGGCGACTGGCTGCGTGACCGGTACGACCCACGGTCGCCGTTCCGTCGGGCCAAGCTCGACGCCGCGATGCGTGCGGCCGGCGAGGGGCAACTCGACGCCCCCGGGCCGGCCGAGGCCTCCCGCGTTGCCGGCGACGGAACGACGAAATCACCTGACGGGGGGCAACGATGAGCGAGCAGGCGGTGTCCCACCGGTCGGCACGACCGTTCAGCGGGCCAGTCGTGACCGGGTCGGCGGCCGAGCGGGCGCGCGCCACGTTGGCCGCGTTCCCCGATCGCACGGCAGCGATCGCTGAAGCCGCGCAACGTTCCGCCGGTGAGCCGATCGATCCCGATCTCGCGCGTTGGGTCGAGCAGTCGTTCGCGACGCTCGACCGGATCTTTCCCGAGGTCGCCCAGTACCTGGAGGCCACTGCCGACACGCTCGGTGTGGACGTCATGGAGATGTTCGCCCGGTCCCACCGCAAGGTGGTGCGTCACGGCTTCGTGCTGGCCCCCGGTCCCGCTGGCGGCGACGGTTGCTCGACCGGGGCGGGTCGACATCCCGACGCCGGCGCGTGGATCGTCAAGAATCGCGACAACAACCGGGAATCCCTCGAACGCCAGATCGTGGTGGAGCACGTCGACCCGGCCTGGGACGGGCGACGAGCCGTCACGGTCGCCAACCTCGGTGGA
>CAXAWD010000106.1:0-9720 GCA_963972325.1 uncultured Acidimicrobiaceae bacterium | reverse complement strand
CGCGGCTTCAAGTTCTCCACCTACGCCACGTTCTGGATCCGCCAGGCGATCGGGCGTGCGCTCGACCAGAAGGCCAGCCTCATCCGCATCCCGGGTGATCGCTCGGCGAGCCTACGCGCCGCCCTGCGTCAGGCTTCCGGCGACGGCGAGACCCTCGACCAGACCAACGCCGAGCTGCACCGGCTCACCACGCCGGTCAGCCTCGACAAGACGGTCGGCGACGACGGCGACGCCACCCTCGGTGACCTGATGGCCAACGGCGACGGCACGCCCGAAGAGCACGTGATGACGCTGGTCGACTCCGACCTGCTCGACGAACTCCTCGGCACGCTCGACGCGAGGGCCCGATACGCGGTCGAAGCCCGTTTCGGTCTGCTCGACGGCGAGCGCAAGAGCTTCCGTGAGGTCGGCGAGAGCCTCGGCGTCACGGCCGAAGCCGCCCGCCGCCTCGTGAGCCGGGCCGTCGCCGGCCTCCGCGACGACGCCGAACGCATCTTGGCTGTCTGAGCTTCCGTCTGCCGGCGTTGCCGTCGCCGCTCGCTGCCCGAAGGCAGCTCGGACTCCGGCGCCTTGGCACACGAAACCTCAGTCGCCAAGATGAAGGTCAGAGAACGAGAAACCACGACGAACCGGCTGCACCGATGCAGCCGGTTCGCCGCGTACGGGGCGGAATCCTCCGGTCCGGGCAAACTGACCGGACGGTAGGCTCGTCGTCATGGCGAAGGACTGGTCCCCCGACTCTTGGCGAGACCGCCCGATCAAGCAGCAGCCGGCGTGGCCGGACCCCGCTGACCTCGATCGGGCACTGAAGCAGATCTCCGCGTATCCGCCGCTGGTCTTCGCCGGTGAGGCCCGGTCACTTCAGTCCGGCTTGGCCAAGGTGGCCGCCGGTAACGCCTTTCTCCTCCAGGCGGGCGACTGCGCCGAGAGCTTCGAAGACTTCTCCGCCGACAACATCCGCGAGAAGCTGCGCGTCATCCTCCAGATGGCGATCGTGCTCACGTACTCGATGGGCGTCCCGGTCGTGAAGGTCGGCCGGATGGCCGGCCAGTTCGCCAAGCCACGCTCGTCCGATTTCGAGAAGATCGGCGACGACGAGATCCCCTCGTTCCGTGGTCACATCGTCAACGCCGAGGGGCCCACCGCGGCCGCCCGCGTCCCCTCCCCCGAGCGTCTCGTGCAGGCCTACCACCAGTCGGCGTCCACACTGAACCTCGTGCGGGCGTTCACCAAGGGTGGCTTCGCCGCACTCGACCGGGTGCACGCCTGGAACCAGGAGTTCGTCGCGTCCAGCCCCGCCGGCCAACGGTACGACCAGCTCGCCAGCGAGATCGACCGCGCACTGCGCTTCATGCGGGCGACCGGCATGGAGACCGAGTCCAACGCCAACCTGCGCGAGGTCGACGTCTACACGAGCCACGAGGCGCTGCTCCTCTCCTACGAAGAGGCGCTCACACGTCGCGACTCCACCACGGGCACCTGGTACGACTGCTCGGCTCACATGCTCTGGATCGGCGAGCGCACCCGCGAGCTCGACGGCGCCCACCTCGAGTTCCTTCGCGGCGTCGGCAACCCGATCGGGTGCAAGGTCGGCCCGACGATGACCGGCGACGAGCTGATCCAGCTCTGCGAGATCGCCAACCCGGCACGTATCCCCGGCCGCCTCACGCTGATCAGCCGCATGGGCGCCGACAAGATCGACGAGGGGATCCGCCCGCTGCTGCGTGCCGTGAAAGACAGCGGCCACCCGGTCGTGTGGGCGTGCGACCCGATGCACGGCAACACCTACACCAGCGAGAACGGACGCAAGACCCGCGACTTCGAAGCCGTCATCGCCGAGATCGAGGGCTTCGTGCGGGCCCACCGGGCCGAGGGCACCTGGCCCGGCGGCATCCACGTCGAGCTCACCGGTGAAGACGTGACCGAGTGCATCGGTGGCGCCGACCAGCTCAACGACGACGACCTCGCCCACCGCTACGAAACGGTGTGCGATCCACGCCTCAACGGCCGCCAGTCACTCGAGCTGGCGTTCCGCACGGCCGAGCTGATCCGCACCCCACAGGCCTGAGCCGGCCGATGTCGGCGCTGCACCTGGTGACCGACTGGCCCGTCGACCACGTCGGCGCGGCGATCGTCTCCGAAGCCGGTGTCGTCCACGTCGGCGAACTCGATCGCGCGTACGCGCTCGCCTCGCTGTCCAAGCCGCTCAGCGCGTGGGCGATCATGGTCGCGGTCGAAGAGGGCGTGATCGACCTCGACGCGCCCCTCCGCCACGTCGACGCCCCCGACGGCGCCACGATGCGGCACCTCCTCAGCCATGCGGCCGGTTTCGGGTTCGACGGCGACGAGCCGATCGCCGCGATCGAACGCACCCGGATCTACTCCAACACCGGTATCGAACGCGCGGCCGACGAACTGGCCGCCGCCGCCCAGATGACGTTCGACGACTACCTCACCGAGGCGGTCCTCGCTCCGCTCGGTATGGCCGCGACCGTGCCGAACGGCTCGCCGGCCTTCGGCTTCACCAGCACGTTGGCCGACATGATCGCGTTCGTCACCGAGGCCCGTCGCCCGACGCTGCTCGCCCGGGCGACGGTCGACGAGGTCATCAGACCGCAGTTCCCGGGGCTCGGCGGTATCGTTCCCGGCGTGGGCCGATTCGATCGTTGCCCCTGGGGTCTCGGGGTCGAACTGCACGGCGACAAGTCGCCGCACTGGATGGGGCGCGCCAACTCACCCGCCACGTTCGGCCATTTCGGCGGGGCCGGCACGATGATGTGGATCGACCCGCTCGCCGACGTCGGCGTCGTCGCGTTGACCGACCGCCGATTCGAACAGTGGCGTGATGATGCGCTCCGGGTGTGGCCGGCGTTCTCGGATGCCGTGCTCGCCGAGGCACGAGGCGCCGGCTGATGTTCCAGCCGGGCGATCGTGTGCGTTGGGCGTCGCTCGGCGACGACGGATTCCCGATCGTCCGCTACGGCTTCGTGCGCGGCTCCAACGGCGGCCGCGACCAGGTTGCCGTGCTCCTCGACGGCGAGCTCAAGGGCGACACCGTCGTCGACCTCGACCAACTCGAGGCGGTGACCATCACCAACATCGAGCTGCACCTGCACGGCGCCGACCTGCTCGACGACGCATCGATGCGTCAGGGCATCGTCAACCTCTGGACCGCCGAGGCCGATCAGGCCGGGCTCGAAGTGCGCAGTCTCGACTACCTCGGCCACCGAGGTTGGGGTGCTTGCGACGAGGGCTGCGCGCTGGCCGAGCTGCGGGCCGGCGGCACGCAATACATCCTGCGTGCGCTCCCCCGCACCGACGACTCGATCTGCGTCAAAGCCGACCTCCCCCTCCCCGGCGAAACCTGACCAGCCGCCAGGCGGTCCGGGTCGCCCTCTGGCTGCGTTGCGTCTCACCGCTCGCTGTCCGACGCCAGCTCGGGTTCACCGGATCTCTCGTGAGATCAGATCGTTCGCTGACAAGGCGCGATGAGCCCGCAAGCGCGTGCCCGAACCCAAAGCGCACCGACGAGAACCATCAGTGCTCAGCTGAGATCGGTTTGCGTCCAGGCAAGGCGCGGTGATCCGAACCCGTGCTCAGCCCGGCACCGAGCCAACGGATCAAATTCTGGATCTCTCGTGAGATCAGATCGTTCGCTGACAAGGCGCGATGAGCCCGAGTTGCCTGATGGGCAACGAGCGGCGAAGCGCAACGCAGTCAGCGGGCGATCTGGCTCACGAGAGGCGTTCGATGATCATGGCCATGCCTTGCCCGCCGCCGACGCACATCGTCTCGATGCCGTACTGCTTGTCGGCGGCCTGCAGGCCGTGGATCAGGGTGGTCATGATGCGGGCGCCGGTCATACCGAACGGGTGACCGAGTGCGATCGACCCACCGTTGACGTTGAGCTTCTCCAGGGGGATGTCGAGGTGCTTCGCCGACGGGATGACCTGGGCGGCGAAGGCCTCGTTGATCTCGACGAGATCGATGTCGGACATGGTCATGCCGGCGCGACCCAACGCCTGACGCACGGCTTCGATCGGGCCGAGCCCCATGATTTCGGGGTTGAGCGCGGTCACGCCCGACGACACGATGCGGGCCAGCGGCGTGAGGCCGAGCTCCGCGGCTTTCGTGTCGCTCATCACCATCACGGCGGCGGCGCCGTCGTTGAGCGGACAGGCGTTGCCGGCGGTGACCGACCCATCGGGCCGGAAGACCGGCTTCAGGCCGGCGAGCGCCTCGGCGGTGGTGCCGGCGCGAGGCCCGTCGTCCTTCGAGACGACCGTGCCGTCGGGCAGCGTGAGTGGGGTGATCTCGTCGTCCCAGAACCCGTTCTCCTGGTTGGCGACGGCGAGCTGCTGGCTGCGAGCGGCGAACTCGTCCATCTCCTCACGGCTGACGTTCTCGGCCTGCACGACGTTCTCGGCGGTCTGCCCCATGGCGATGTAGAGGTCGGGCAACCCCTCCGGCGGCGTCCAGGTGGGGGCGCCGCCCTGCGCGCGTTCGGCGGTGCGGGCGCCGGCCTCGGCGAAGACCGGGTTGGGCGCGGTGTCGGAGAAGCCGTTGCCGTAGCGGCTGACGGCCTCGACCCCGGCGGCGATGAAGCAGTCGCCCTCGCCGGACTTGATTGCGTGCGCCGCCATCCGGATGGTCTGCAGGCTCGACGAGCAGTACCGGTTGACGACCACACCGGGCACGTTGTCGAGGCCGGCGAGCACCGCGGTGGCGCGGCCGATGTTGAACCCGGCTTCGCCGGCGGGCTGACCACAGCCCATGATCAGGTCTTCGACGTCGTCGGCGCCCACTTGGGGCACCTTCGCCATCAACGCCCGAACGATCTGGGCCGCCATGTCATCGGGGCGCAGGTCGACGAGCGACCCCTTCGCCGCCCGACCGATCGGGCTCCGGGTGGTGGCAACGATCACTGCTTCAGTCATGAAGCCCATCGTAGTTACCCGCTGGTAGGAACCCTCCACCCGAGCAGCGGGCTACCGTCGGCACGATGGGACGGACGATGGCGTGGCTCACCCTGGGCGCAGTCGCCCTCGCGGCGTGTTCCGGATCCGGAACGAGTGCTCCCACCACCGACGATCCGGGCGAGGCGACGACCGCCGTTGCCACCGCCACTGTGCCGGACACGACCGAGGCGACGACCGACGCGACGGCAGCGACGGCAGCGACCGCGACGTCCGCGCCCGCCTCCACGTCGACCACCGTGCCGGCACCCGAACTCGACATCGACGCCGAACTCGTCATGTTCGCGCCGGTGCCACCGCGGCCCGCCGACCGTCCCGACCTGCCGCTCCCCGACGGATCCGACGACTACTTCGACCTGTTCGAGCAACCCGACCTCTGGGCCGACTCGCTCGCAGAGCTCGACGTGTTCAAGCTGCACGGCTGGATGGTCAAGCACTACCTCACCGACGCCCAGCTCGTGTTGATCGATGACGTCCTCCGTCGCCACGGCGTCGCGCTGATGATCGAGGCCGAGCCGCTCGCGCCGCCCGATCCGGCCGAGTGCGACCACACCGAGTCGTTCGAGGGACCGTACGAGCTGGAGAGCCTGCGACGTCTTCGTGACCTCGGTGTCGACGTCGCCGCCGTGGCGATCGAACAACCGCTCCACATGGCGCACCTGATGACCGGGCCCGGCGCCTGCGAGTACACCCTGGATCGGATCTTCGACGAGCTCGTCGTGTGGCGGGACGACCTGCGCGACATCTACCCCGACGCAGCGTTCGGCACGATCGAAGCCGTGTGGGACATCACCACGGCCGCCGACTACGAGCGCTGGCACGACGGTTGGCTCGCAGCGTCCGGCGAGCCGTTCGCGTTCCAGCACCTCGACATCAACTGGCTGCGGCCCGATTGGGTCGACGTCGCGCTCGACATCGAAACGGTGGTCGAGGCACGCGGAATCCCGTTCGGCATCCTCTACAACGGTGGTCTCGCTTCGGACAACGACGAGTTCATCCGCCAGACGATGCTGCGGGTCGCGGAGTACGAATCGGCCGGCGGAACCCCTGCTCACACGATGTTCCAGTCCTGGGTCGAACAGCCCGACCGGGTATTGCCCGACGACGACACGAGCGGGTTCTCGCACCTGATCCGCCGCTACGCGGCGGGGTCGACCACAATCTCGGTCGATGTCGATCCCGGGGTCGTGCGCGGCACCGTGGCGCACTCCGACGGCACGGGCGTCGGCGACGTCCCGGTCACCGCGATCGTGCTGTCGTCGAGCGACACCCGCCAGCTCTTCACCGGCACGGCCGATGCCCCGTCGGGGTCCACCGAAGCGTTCGTCGTGATGCGCTTCAACGGCGAGGAGGCCGTCGTGGGCGACATCTCCACCACCTTGTTCGACATCAGCGTCACCCAGGGTGACGACACGAACCTGCTGCCCAACGGCTCGTTCGACCGGGGACTCGAAGGGTGGGGCGTCTACGACACCAACAGCGGCACCACCACGATCGAAGCGGGCGACGACGCGGCGATGTCGCTCGTCGCCGACCCGACGCAGGAGGTGTGGATCGACGGCACGCCGTTCCCGATCACCCCGGGCGAACCGATCACCATCACGGTCGACGCGTCGGTCGGCGGGCCCACCGAGGGGGGCCGGATCGCGCTCATCTTCCCGAACGCCGGAGAGGAACAGGCCCGCCTCACCGTCCCCCTGCTCCCCGCGCCGATCGACCTCGGCACGGTCACCACGGCGGCCGACGGCTCGTTCGAGCTCCCGGTGACCGAGCTGCCCGGTGGCGGGGGCCGGGTCCGGATCGGCACGGACGGTGACGCCCGCACCTGGCCGGCCTGGGTCGAGATCGACGTCGCCGCGACCTGACGGGCGTCAGCGGGCGTCGGCCACGAAGAAGCGTTCGGCCGAGCGCCCGGCGTCCAGGCCGCCCTGCCGTCCCAGTTCGAGATACCACTCCCGCACTCGCTGCTCCATCGCGTCCGGGTCCGTGTGTTGGCTTTCGTGGCAGCGCAGTGCCCGGATCTTCCGGTCGAGTTGGTCGGTGATGTCGACGGTGTGGTTCGAGTCGGTACCGAGCATGATCCAGATCTCGTCGACCGCCCAGGGCTCGAGCCCCTCCTGGAGCAGCTCGGGGAACGCGAACGGGTTGCGGGCGTCGGGATACACGGCGGCCCACACCCCTTGACCGGTGGCGACGTGATCGGCGTGGCTGCCGTACACCGACCGGACGTCGATCACCGGCGACTGGGTGATGACGACCTGCGGCCGCACCTGCCGGATCACACGCGACAGGTCGCGCCGAAGGTCGAGTCCGAACTCGACGGCACCGTCCATGATCCCGAGGAAGACCAGGTCGACGACGCCCACTTCGGCCGCGGCCCTGGTTTGTTCCTCGCGGCGGATCTCGGCCATGCGCGGTCGTGCGATCGTCTGGTCGAATCCGCCGGCTTGGCCATCGGTGACCAGGCAGTACGTGACGCCGACCCCGGCGTCGGTGAGCTGTGCGACGGTACCGGCCGCGCCGAAATCGACGTCGTCCGGATGGGCGGTGACCACGAGGGCCCGTTCGATCTCCGATGGTTGCAGCACGATCCGCAGGCTACGCGGGAACGCCTGGTAGACACACGGCGTGAGCGACCAGGAACGACTCCGGTGGGCGAGAGCGCTGGCCACGGCCGGTTGGCTGTTCGCACTCGCGTACGTCGGCTACATCATGTGGCAGGTCCGACGCGCGTTCCAGATCACCGAGGGCAGCTTCGAGGACGGGCTGTGGTGGCAGCGGGTGGAGCAGATCTCGTTCCTGTCGTTGCCGCAGAACCTGATGGTGCTGGTGCCCGCTGCGGCGTGTGCTGCTCTGGGCAGCGTGCTCGTGCGCACCGCCGTCGATCACGCCGTGATCAACCTCTCACAGCTCACTCGAGTCGTCGCCGGCCTCGCGCTGGTGGCGATCGCGATCGCCGCGCGCGGCATCGTCGGCATCTTCTTCCGCAACCCCGACAGCGTCGGCGACCTGGCCGCGTTCGTGCTCCGACTCGGCGGCATCGCGATGGCCACGGCGATCATCCGGGTCTGTCTCGAAGCGGAACGGGTCGTCTGAGTCAGCGTCGCCCCTCGCGCTGCACCCGACGACGGGTCCGCAGCGTGTGGTCGAGGCCTCGCATCGCCCCCAAACCGAACAGGCCGCCGGCCGCGATCAGCGACCCCTGGAGCACGGCCAACGTGGCGTAGAGGCCGAGCTGTGCAGCCGCCTGCCCGAAGAGAACGTTCAGCCCGATGCCGACCACGTAGGTGAGGATGATGCACGTCGACCACCGCCGGAAGCCCACCAGGTCGCCGCCGAGTCGGGCCGACAACGCCAGCAGCATCCGGTTGATCAGGATCAGGGCGAAGAAACCGACGGACATCCCGATCAGGGCGAGCCAGTACCCGAGGCGGCCGCCGACGAGCACGCCGACCCCCAGGAGGATCGGCATCGGAGCGGACGCGATGACGAACGTGACCGGGTTGGGCGAGTGCACGGTGACACGCCGGGCGTTGATCGCGGTGATCACGGCCCAGATGCCGTGCACCACGATCGCGCCGACGTAGGCGATGCCGACGAGCACCAGGCCGACTCCCACGCGGTCGACGTCGCTGTCGGCGACGACGAGGCGGTCGCCGAGGAACACCGGCTGGTCGGCATAGTCGAACGCCAGCTTCGCGACGAACAGCCCGAAGAGGAACAGGGCGGCACCCCACACCACGTGCAGCCCGGCGGCGACGCCGGCGAGGGTGGTGGTGCCGACCAGCTGTCGCTGCGGGCCGGACACGGTCCCGGTGACTTCGGGTCGCTCGGCGATGCCGGCCCGGAACCACTCGGGCCCGAGCGCTTCGTCACCACGGCTGCGAGCCTCCAGGCGCCCGATCCGTTCGAACATCGCGTCGCTCCCCCGCTGTGCGAGGCGGGCGAAGACGAACCCGTTGACCGTCAGCGCCGCTGCGGCGCCGAAGGCGACGGTCGCCGTGAGTTGCACGTCGTCGCGGAACCCACCGACCGGTGACGGCCAGTCGGTGAGGCGCCACCACACGAGGCCAAAAGCAGCGGCGTCGATCGGGAATGCGGTCAACCACACGATCGGCGGTCGGCGCGAGAGCCCCTCGAAGACCCCCTGGAGCCTCCCGTAGGCGAGTGCCAGCACGATCACCCAGCCGACCCCGGCCACCCCGGGGAGCGGGTCGAATCCGCCACCCACCTCGAGCCGCAGGTACGTGAGGGACGACACGACGACCCATGCCACGACCGCCAGCCACCCCCAGACCATCGCCCGCGGCGTCGACGACCGGGTACGCAGCAAGCGGGCGTTGCCCGCGAGCTGCGCCGACCAGAACATCAAGCCGGCAGTGCCCACAGCGACGAAGACGCCGGCCGCGCCGACGAGCGGCCAGAACGACTCGGCGCGCTGCTCACCTCCGAGACCGGTCGACCGCCGGGCGGCGATGCCCACGACGAGCGCTGCGACAACGAGCAACACCCGGCCGATCAGCAGGGCCGTGATCGAGTCGCCCATCGGGGCGAGGTCGGGGCGTACGAACTCGGTCGTCGTCGACGAGGGCGGCGCGGTCGGCAATCCCGGGTCGAACGCAGATCGAGCCGCTCTGGGCACGTGCCGGAGCGCAAGCTGATCCGCGGGCAACGGCGCTTCGACCCCGGCTTCGGCCGCCCACGGGTCGGCGTCGTCGACCTCGGTCGCTGCCGTCGGAGCCGG
>CAXAWD010000105.1:0-9822 GCA_963972325.1 uncultured Acidimicrobiaceae bacterium | reverse complement strand
CGACTGGTTGAGCGAGGTCGTGCCGCCGCCGTGGCGACTGGTCGGACACTCGATGGGCGGGGTGATGACGGGCCTGATCCTGCGCACACGACCCGAGTTGGTCGACCGCGCCGTGCTCCTCAACGCACCGCTGCCCGGCGTCGTCCAACGCATTCGCGGTCGTGACACGGTCGACCGCACCGGCCGGGCGCTGCTGTTCATGAAGGCGCTCGCGGCCGTCACCCGGTTCGGCCGCCCCCGACTCCCGAGGTTCCTGCGCGGTGCCGAGGTGGCCGCGGTCCGCCTCGCCCTCCGCGGTTTCGTGTACGACCCGGGGGCATTCGACGGCCATGTCCTGACCCGCACGATCCTCGGATCGCGCACCGCCGACGGCAACCGGTTCCTCGCGCTCGCCGAGGAACTCCCGACCTGGGAGTCCGAACCGTTCGACGCGGTGCCCGTCACGATCGTGCTCGGCGACGCCGACCCGTTGATCCCATCGGGCGACGTCGTCGACGTCGCCGCCATGTACCCGTCCGCCGAGATCGACGTCGTGGCCAACTGCGGCCACTTCGTCCACCTGGAGTGGTCGCGACACACCGTCGACACGATTTCCGGGTTCCTCGGATCGCGCTGACCTGCCCGTCGCCGGTGTGGTGAAATGGGACATGAGCCTCGACATCGCCGCCATCACCTTCGACTGCACCAACGCCGCCGAACTCGGCCACTTCTGGTCGCAAGCGCTCGGGCGCGATCTCGACCCGGCACCCGACGATCAGGCCGAGTACTTCGCGTCGATCGGTATGGCCACCCCCGAACCCGGCCGGCCCACGATGATGTTCATCCAGGTCCCCGAGGGCAAGACCGCGAAGAATCGGGTGCACCTCGACTTGGCTGCCGGTGACCGGGCAGCCGAGGTCGATCGGCTCGTCGGTCTCGGCGCCACCGTCGTCCACGACAAGGACGAGTGGGGCACGCGTTGGACCACGCTGAAGGACCCCGAAGGCAACGAGTTCTGCGTCGCCTCGCACTGAGACCCTGTCGGGACGGGCGCCGACAGCGGCGGCCGTTTCTGCCGCCGGGGGTTCAGTTCCGGCGGCAGGATGCCGATCAACGAGGTGATGACTGGCCCCACCGCTGAACCCACGCGGACCGAACCGCCCCGGGTTCCGGTCGGGCGGAACGAGCCGTGGGAGCACGAGCGCGCCGCACGGGAGCACGTGGGCGCCCTGCTCCAGGATCTGCCACCCGGATTCGTCGTGTTCGACGGGTTGGAGCTGCCGCGACCGACGATCGCCGTCGTCGACCATCTGGTGATCGGTCCTCGCAACGTGTGGGCCGTGACGACGCACGTGACGTCCGAACCGATCACGTTCGGCCGCGGCCGCAACGCCGACACGCTCTGGTCGGGTGGGACCTCCATGCGCACCGTGCTCGAGGCCGCCGACTGGGAGGCCGCGGCACTGTCGGAACACATCGGGTTCACCGTGGAGCCGGTGGTGTGCATCGTCGCGCCGGAACTGCCCGAGTCGGCATTCGACTTCTACGGCATCCGGATCTGCGAACCGGCGTCCCTGGTCCGACAGGTCGCCACCTCCACCGCCGACTTCGTCGACGTGGTCGCGGTCGCTGATGCCGTCCGCACCGCGTTCGAGGTCGAACCGGCTGTGGGCACGGCGCCCCCGACGCTCGGCACCGCGGTGCAACCATCGTCGTCGCGTCCGGCGCTCCCACCCCGACACCGCACGATGGGGGCCCGTCTGCATGCACTGAAGTCGAAGCGGGCGGTCCGTGTCGGTGCCGTGATCGCGCTCGGCTCGGTCATCGTGGCCGCGTCGCCGACGATCATCGGTGTCTGGAACTCGGTCGCGACCGAGGGTGCCGATCGCATCACCGCCGTGATCGACGACGATGCACTGGCCGAGGACCTCGCCGACGAGGGCGCCGAGCCTGCTCGACCACGATCCTCCGCTGTCGCCGCCGTCGGCTACGAGTTCATCTGCCCGGAGCCGGGTGCCGGATGGGTGATCGAATGGACATGGCCGGGGCCGCTGCAACCGGGCGTTGCCGGCTACGTGATCCGAACCGGTGCCGGTGACGCGTCCACCGTGGAGCACACCACGCGGCCGTGGAGCGATCCGGCGTCGCGTCCGGCCGTCGCGCGGGTCGGCGCGGCGAGGTCGATCCAGATCGCCACCGATCAGCAGGCCGCCGACGGCAGTGTCGTCGCCAGCGTCACCGAGACGGTCGTCATACCCACCGACTCCTGCTGAGTGCGCAGGGAGCTGTGCTCAGCGGCGGCGGATGAGCGTCACGCCGTCGCCGACGGGCAGCATCACGGCCTGCACGTCGTCGCGCGCGGCGACGCCGTCGTTGAACTCGCGGAGCGCGACGGTGTTGGCGTCCTGCACCTGCTCGTCGACGACCGCCCCGCTCCACAGCACGTTGTCGACCACGATCAGACCCCGGTCGGACAACCTCGGGAGCAGGAGGTCGAGGTAGGTCTGGTAGCCGGTCTTGTCGGCGTCGATGAAGGCCAGGTCGACGTGCGGTTCGTCGGGCAGCGCGGCGAGGCCGTTCGCGGCGGGGCCGATCTCGACCTCGATCCGATCGAGGACCCCGGCCTCGGTCCAGGCGCTGCGGGCGGTGTCGAGGTAGCGATCGGTGATGTCGAAACAGGTCAGTCGGCCACCATCGGGAAGCGCCCGGGCCATCCACAGCGCCGACATCCCGGTGAAGGTGCCGACTTCGACGACGTTCTGCGCGCCGGAGATCGCGACCAGCGTTGCGAGGAAGCGACCCTGGTCCTGGCCGATGTTCATGCCGGCCTGATCGGCGAACCGCTCCCGGGTGAGCTCGGCGAGCCGGGTGGCGACCGGGTCGTCGCCCGGGTTCGAGTGGGATGTCACGTAGTCGTACAGCTCGTCGTTCATCTGGATGTAGCGCATGACCCGTTCGTAGCACCTCGGTGTGACGCCCGGCCGGCCACACGACTGAGTGAGTACCCACTCAGTCACGGTACGGTGGCCGCCGTGCCCCCCGCCACCACCAGCCGCCGCGCCGCTCCGCTGCCACCCGACGAACGTCGCGCCGCCATCGTGGCGGCCGTACTGCCACTGATGATCGACCAGGGCGTCGGCACCACCACTCGCGAGTTGGCCCGCGCCGCCGGGGTCAGCGAAGGCACGCTCTTCAACGCGTTCACCGACAAGGACGAGTTGATCTGCGCCGTCGTCGATGCGGTACTCGACGTCGAACCGTTCGAACGGGCGATCGAGGCGATCCCCACCGACGCCACGTTCACCGATCGCCTGGTCGCCGCGACCGAGACGATCCAGCGTCGCGTCGTCGACATCTGGAAGCTGATGTCGCAACTCGATCCCGCTCGGCATCCCCGCGTTCGCAAGGGGCCGTTCCCGGAGAGCCCGGCCCTCACCGCGCTGCTCGCCGCCGAAGCCGACCAGCTCCGGCTCGTACCCGCCGACGCGGCCCGCCTGCTGCGGGCCCTCACGCTCTCGCTCTCGCACCCGCACATGGTCGACACGCCCCGCCCGGCCGACCTGATCGTCGACCTGTTCCTGAACGGAGCCCGACGATGAGCCTGCGCCGCCTCCTCCGGACCCACCTCGCCCCGTACAAGCGGCTGTTGTGGCTGATCGTCGGCCTCCAGGCGATCCAGACCACCGCCACACTCGCGCTCCCGGCGCTCAATGCCGACCTGATCAACGACGGCGTGCTCGTCGGCGACAACGGATACATCTGGCGCACCGGCGGCATCATGATCGGGTTCAGCGTCGTGCAGATCGTGTTCGCCGCCGCCGCCGTGTGGTTCGGTGCCCAGGCGGCCATGGGGTTCGGTCGCGATCTCCGCCGCGACCTGTTCCACCAGGTGACCGACTACTCGGCCCGTGAGGTCGGGCGGTTCGGCGCCTCGTCGCTGATCACCCGGATCACCAACGACGTCCAGCAGGTGCAGATGCTCGTGGTGATCGCCGCCACGATGATGATCGCAGCGCCGCTGACGATGGTGATCGGCATCGTCATGGCGATCCGCGAAGACGCCGGGCTCTCCGTGATCCTGCTCTTCGCGATGCCCGGTGCCGTGTTGCTGCTCGGCCTGATCGTGTCGCGCATGGTGCCGGCGTTCCAGCTGATGCAGGAGCGCGTCGACCGGGTCAACGCGGTGTTGCGCGAGCAGATCGCGGGCATTCGTGTCGTGCGAGCGTTCGTGCGTGAGCCGCAGGAGCAGGCCCGGTTCGCGGTCGCCAACGATGAGCTGACCGACACTGCGCTGCGCACCGGTCGGCTGATGGCCGCCACGTTCCCGACCGTCGGGTTCATCGTGAACATCTCCAGCCTCGCCGTCCTCTGGATCGGCGCCGATCGCATCAGCGACGGCAGCATGCAGGTCGGCTCGCTCGTCGCCTACCTCACCTATCTGATCCAGATCCTGATCGCCGTCGTGATGGCCACGTTCATGGCGTCGATGGTGCCGCGCGCCGCCGTGGCCGCCGACCGCATCGTCGAGGTGCTCGAGACCGACTCGTCGGTGCGTGCGCCCGAACACCCGGTCACCGAGGTGCCCGAGCGCGGCACGCTCGAGTTCCGCGACGTGGCGTTCCGCTACGCCGGTGCCGAGCAACCGGTGCTCAGCGACATCTCGTTCCGGGTCGCGGCCGGCGAGACCACGGCGATCATCGGGTCGACCGGGGCCGGCAAGACCACCCTCGTCAACCTGGTCGCCCGGCTGTTCGACGCCTCCGAGGGCGCCGTGCTCGTCGACGGCGTCGACGTGCGCGAGCTCGACCCCGACCTGCTCTGGGGACGTGTCGGCTACGTGCCACAGCAGGCCTTCCTGTTCTCCGGCACCGTCGCCTCCAACCTCCGCTTCGGGCGCCCCGACGCAACCGACGACGAACTCTGGGCGGCGCTCGAGGTCGCCCAGGCGTCCGGATTCGTGCAGACGATGCCCGACGGCCTCGACAGCCCGATCGCACAGGGCGGCACCAACGTGTCGGGCGGTCAACGACAGCGGCTGTCGATCGCCCGGGCGCTCGTGGCCCGGCCCGAGATCTTCGTGTTCGACGACTCGTTCTCCGCGCTCGACCTCGCCACCGATGCCCGCCTGCGGGCCGCGCTGCAGCCGGTCACCCGCGAGGCGGCGGTGCTGGTGGTCGCCCAGCGGGTGTCGACCATCCGTGACGCCGACCAGATCCTGGTGATCGACGACGGCCGCATCGTCGGCCGCGGCACCCACGACGAACTCGTCGAAGACTGTCCCACCTACGCAGAGATCGTTGCGTCCCAGCTCGGGGAAGGAGCCGTGGCGTGACCGACACCCCCAGCACCAACGGCAACCACGGCAGCAACGCCAACGGCAACGGCAGGAGCAGCAACGGCAACGGCACGCATCCGAACAGCGAGCCCGACGACCGCGACGTCCTGACCACCACCGGCCGCGAAGCTCGTCGCAGCAGCTTCGGGCCCGGCGGCGGCGCGGCCATGCCCACCGAGCGCAGCGACAACTTCGGTGTCGTCGTGCGTCGACTCGGCAAGATCCTCGGTAGCGAGACGCCGCTGCTGATCCTCGTCGGCGTGCTCACCGTGACGAGCGTCGTGCTCGTCGTGCTCGGCCCTCGCCTGCTCGGCCAGGCGACCGACATCATCGTCAGCGGTATCGCGGGCGACGGCATCGACTTCGGCGCCCTGCACCGCAAGCTGTTCGTCGTCGGTGGCATCTACGTCGCCTCGTGGGTCTTCGCGTACTCGCAGGGCTACATCCTCGCGGGGGTGCTCCAACGGTCGATGTTCGGCCTGCGCGAGCAGGTCGAGACGAAGATCAACCGGTTGCCGCTCAGCTACATCGACCGGCACGCCCGCGGCGATCTGCTCAGCCGCGTCACCAACGACATCGACAACCTCAGCCAGAGCCTCCAACAGACCACCAGCCAGATCCTGACGTCGCTGCTCACGCTGATCGGCGTGACCGTCATGATGTTCGTGATCTCACCGGTGCTGGCCGCCGTCGCGCTCGTCACCGTGCCGACGTCGGTGTGGTTGATGAAGGTGATCGGTGGCAAGGCCCGCCCGAGGTTCATGGCCCAGTGGCGCCACACCGGCAGCCTCAACGCGCAGGCCGAAGAGGTGTTCACCGGCCACGCGATCGTCAAGAGCTTCGGGCGTCAACGCGACGTCGAGGCCCGGTTCCGTGGCGACAACGACGAGCTCTACGAGGCGAGCTACACCGCACAGTTCACCGCGAGTCTGATTCAACCGATGATGGTCTTCATGGGGAACCTGCAGTTCGTCCTCATCGCCGTCGTCGGTGGTCTGCGGATCTCCAGCGGTGCCACCACGATCGGCGAGATGCAGGCCCTGATCCAGTACGCCCGCCAGTTCAGCCAGCCCCTCACCCACCTCGCGTCGATGACCGCCACGTTCCAGTCGGGCATCGCGTCGCTCGAACGGGTCCTCGAACTGCTCGACGCACCGGAGCAGACACCAGAGCAGGCCGACACGGTCGACCCGGCGCCCATTCGCGGGCGGGTGGTGTTCGACGACGTGCACTTCTCGTACGAACCCGACACCACGCTGATCAGCGGCCTCAACCTGGTGGCCGAGCCCGGTCAGACGATCGCCATCGTCGGGCCGACCGGCGCCGGCAAGACCACCATCGTCAACCTGCTCATGCGCTTCTACGACCTCGACGGCGGCACGATCAGCCTCGACGGTCGCGACATCGCGAGCTTCCCGCGGCGCGAGCTGCGGTCGAAGGTCGGCATGGTGCTGCAGGACACGTGGCTGTTCGGCGGCACGATCCTCGAGAACCTGCGGTACGGCAACCCCGACGCCACCGACGAGCAGATCCGCGAAGCGGCCCGTGTCACCTACGTCGACCGGTTCGTGCACTCGCTGCCCGACGGCTACGACACGGTCATCAACGACGACGGCGATAACATCTCCGCCGGTGAGAAGCAGCTCGTCACGATCGCCCGTGCGTTCCTCGCCGACCCGTCGATCCTGATCCTCGACGAGGCGACCAGCTCGGTCGACACCCGCACCGAGGTGCTGATTCAAGAGGCGATGAACGCGCTCCGGTCGCAGCGCACCAGCTTCGTGATCGCCCACCGCCTCTCCACCATCCGTGGTGCCGACGTCATCTTGGTCATGGACGGTGGCCGGATCGTCGAGCAGGGCAACCACGACGAGCTGATCGAGCGGGCCGGCGCCTACGCCCAGCTGTATCAGGCCCAGTTCGCCGGCCAGGCCACCTGAGCGAGCCGCCACCCCGACACCGGCCGACCCGATCCGTGACTGCACGGGCCGACCCGACACGTAGCTGCACGGGCCGGTACCGTCGCCTGATGGACCCCGTCATCGCCCGCAAGACGTGGCGCACCCTCGAACCCATCCACGGGATGATCTACTTCGTGCCCGAGGGGCCCGAGCACTACCGCAACGCCGGTCTGCCCGACCCTCGCTCGGCCTACTTCGCGCCGCGCTCGGCGCCGCTCGGTGAGCCGTCGGCCGAGCTCGTGATCGCGACGTTCTACAACTTCAACCCGGTCACGGTCCGTGCCGCCATGAACGAGGTCTGGCAGACGGTTCGTCGCGAGGAGCTGATCGACGCCCGGTTCATGGCTGCCGACGCCGCACTCCGTCGCCTCCTCGGCGACGAGGCGATCATGAGCGACGCCATGGTCGAGGCCGCCGAACTCGCCCGCACGGCCGCACTCGCGGCGGTCGACCACCTGCACGGTCGCCCGCTGTTCGCCGGCCACGCATCGCTGCCGTGGCCGACCGACCCACACCTCGTGCTCTGGCACGCACAGACGCTGCTGCGCGAGTTCCGCGGCGACGGACACATCTCGGCGCTGGTCGCCGACGGCGTGTCGGGCATCGAGGCGCTGTTGATGCACGGTGGCACCGGCGCGATCGCGGCCGGGGTGCTCCAGCGCACCCGCAGCTGGGACGATGCTTCGTGGACGGCGGCGAGCGACGGACTGATCGACCGCGGGCTGCTCGACCCCGACGGCACGCTCAGCGAACTGGGTGCCGAACGACGTCAATGGGTCGAGGATCGCACCGACGAACTCTCGCTCGTGCCGTACGAGACGATCGGCGAAGGCGGCTGCGCCCGCCTCCGCGAGCTGTGCCGCCCGTTCAGCCGAGCGATCGTCGAAGGCGGCGGCCTCCCGGTCTGAGACCCGGCGGGTCGTCCATCGGCGTGCCCGTCAGGCGAGCTGCTGGGCGAGACCGACGATGATGCCTTCGGGGCCACGGACGTAGCAGAGCCGGTACACGTTTTCGTACTGCTCCAACTCGCCGACGAGTTCGGCACCGCGGTCGAGTAGACGCGCCACGACGTCGTCGATGTCGTCGACGGCGAACATGACTCGACGAAGTCCCAGCGTGTTGGCCGGCGCGTCGACCGGTTCGGTCCGAGTGGCCGCCGGCGAGTGGAACATCGCCAGCTCGATGCGGCTGTGGCCGTCCGGTGTCCGCAGCATCGCGATCTCCTGGCGGACGTCGTCGATGCCGATGACCCGTTCGACCCAGCGCCCCTCGACCGGACCCCGGCCCTCGAGCTCCATGCCGAGTTCGACGAAGAAGCCGATGACCGTGTCGAGGTCCTCGACCACGATCAGCACGTTGTCCATCCGTTGGATCGTCATGCCACCGAGTCTCGCGGTCTCGAGGCGAGGACGTCGATCAGGGCCGGCAGACGCCGTCGTCGACGGCTGCTGCTGCCACGGCGGCGGCGACGCGCTGCGAGACCGACTTGTCGAACACCGGCGGCATGATGAACGTCTCCGACAGTTCGGCGTCGGTGACCGACTCGGCGATCGCAGTGGCGGCCGCGAGCTTCATGTTCTCGGTGATCTCCTTCGCCCGGGCGTCGAGCGCGCCACGGAAGATGCCCGGGAACGCGAGCACGTTGTTGATCTGGTTCGGGTAGTCGCTGCGGCCCGTGCCCATCACCCGCACGATGCCGTCGACCAGTTCGGGTCGGATCTCCGGGTCGGGGTTGGCCATGGCGAACACGATCGGATCGTCGGCCATGTTCCGCACGTCGTCGGCCGTCAGGACGTCGGGAGCGCTGACGCCGATGAACACGTCGGCGCCGCGCATCATCTCCGAGAGCGCACCCTGCTTGCCGTCGGGGTTCGTGTTCTCCGCGAACCACTGCTTCCACTGGTTGAGACCGTCGCGGCCGTCGTACACGGCTCCCTTCGAGTCGACCCCGACGATGCGGGTGGCGCCGGCGCCGAGCAGGATCTTGCCGATCGCCACACCGGCAGCGCCGACGCCGGAGATCACGATCGACAGGTCGGCCATCCGCTTGCCGGTGATCCGCAGCGCGTTCTCGAGCGCGGCGAGGGTGACGACGGCGGTGCCGTGCTGGTCGTCGTGGAAGACGGGGATGTCGAGCAGATCCTTGAGCGCCTCCTCGACCTGGAACGCGCCCGGCGCGGCGATGTCTTCGAGGTTGATGCCGCCGAACGTCGGGGCGAGCCGCACGACCGTCTCGATGATCTCCTCCGGCGACGACACGTCGAGACAGATCGGGAACGCGTCGACCCCGCCGAATTCCTTGAACAGCAGCGCCTTGCCCTCCATCACCGGCATTGCGCCCTTCGGACCGATGTCGCCGAGGCCGAGCACGGCGGTGCCGTCGGACACGATCGCCACCGTGTTCTTGCGGATCGTGTACTCGTCGGCCTGCGACTCGTCGGCCGCGATCGCATTGCACACACGCGCCACGCCGGGTGTGTAGGCCATCGACAGGTCTTCCTGATCGCCGACCGGACAGAGCGGCAGCACCTCGATCTTGCCGCCCTC
>CAXAWD010000104.1:0-9881 GCA_963972325.1 uncultured Acidimicrobiaceae bacterium | reverse complement strand
CTTCTTCTCGTAGCCGTCGGTGACACCGACGACGGCGGCACCTGCCAGTGCGAGCGCCGAGGCGGTGGCGAGCGCGATCAGCGAGCGCGTCCGCGGCCGAACGTCGTCGGCCCGGGACGGGTCGGACGGTGTCGCCCCGTGTGCCTGTGGGGCGGGGGTCGAACGCAACCGCGAGTCGGTCTCGTTCGGGGTCGACGGTGTGTCGATGGTGATCGTCATGGTGGTGCGGCCTCCGGGTATCGGCGCAAATTTGCTGGTTGGGCACCCAAACATCGTCAGGCCGAACACGCCTCTGAACCTGCTTGAAGCAAACGTGAGCGGATTTTGACGTTCTTTGAGGCAACCACGACGGGACGGAGCCGATAACGTGCCGTCACCGGCTTCCCCTCCACCTGCGACTACGTGGAGGAACACATGCTGACGATCTGCTGGGCCGCCAAGGGCGGAAGTGGAACCACCGTGTACGCCGTGGCGAGTGCCCTGGCGAGCGCCACCCCCACCGTGCTCATCGATCTGGCAGGCGACGCGATGATGGTGCTCGGCCTGCCCGAACCCGACGGCCCCGGTGTGCACGACTGGCTGCGCTCGGATGCCACCCCCGAGCGGCTCGCCCACCTCGAGCAACCGGCCACCGACACCCTCTCGGTCGTGCCGGCCGGGCGACGAGACGTCGCCGACGGCGATCACCGATGGTTCGAGTTGGGCGCTCACCTGCGCGCAGAACCACGCCGCGTGGTCGTCGACGCGGGCACGGGCCGTCCTCCCGATGCGCTGACGGCGGCCGCCGACGAGTCGTTGCTCGTCACCCGCTCCTGCTATCTCGCGCTCACCCGGGCGGCCGCACTCGATGCCGACCCGACCGGCGTCGTGTTCGTCGAAGAACCCGGTCGGCACATGGGTGCCGCCGACATCGAGGCATCGGTCGGTGCACCGGTCGTGGCAACCGTGCTGCTCGACCCCGCCATCGCCCGCGCGGTCGACTCGGGTCTGCTCGTGAGCCGACTGCCCGGTGCATGGCGGCGCCGGCTGCGGCGGGCAGCGTGATGACGCCCGACCTACTCGTCGACGACGTGTGTGCGCACGCCCGCGGCGTGCCGGGCGACGTCGCCGCCGTGGTTGCGGCCGCCGTCGATCGGTTGTCACCGCTGTCTCCCGGCGACGAGCGGGCAGCGATCATCGAACGGGCCGTCGCTCGACTCGATGGGCTCGACGCTCTCGATCGGCTCGTCTCCGACACCGCCGTCGACGAGGTGATGGTCAATCGCGGTCGAGAGGTGTGGGTCGATCGCGAAGGTGCGCTGTCTCGGCTCGACGACCTGCGCCCGGGCGCGATCGAGATCGTGCTCGAACGTGTACTCGCTCCGCTCGGAAAGCGTCTCGACCGCACCAACCCGATCGTCGACGCGCGGCTGCCCGACGGTGCCCGGCTGTGCGCGGTCGTCGATCCGGTGGCGGTCGACGGCACCACCATGACGATCCGCCACCATCGTCGGAGGCGCATTCCGATCGACGAGTTCGCAACGCCCGACGTGGTCGCCGTGTTACGCGACCTCGTCCACCGCCGGAGCAACCTGCTCGTCACCGGCGCCACGTCGTCGGGCAAGACCACGATGCTCGCCGCACTGGCCGACACGGTGCCGACGGCCGAGCGGCTCGTCGTGATCGAGGACACCAGCGAACTCGTGCTCGAGGGTGACCACCACGTGGTCCGCCTCGAGGCACGTCCGCCAGGGGTCGACGGGGTCGACCCGGTCGGGCTCGACCGCCTCGTGCGTACCGCGCTCCGGCTCCGGCCCGACCGGCTGATCGTCGGCGAGTTCCGAGGCCCCGAGGTATTGGCGGTGGTCGAAGCGCTCAACACCGGCCACGACGGATCGCTGTCGACGTGCCACGCGAACTCCGCCGTCGACGGCCTGCGGCGCGTCGAGACCCTCGTGATGCAGGCGGCACCGAGCTGGCCGCTGGCGGCCATCCGACGACAGGTCACCCGTTCCATCGACGCGGTGGTCCACCTCGCACGAGATCGGCACGGGCAGCGTCGCGTGGTCGAGGTCGTCGAGGTGGTCGAGGGCGACGGCGAGCCGTCCGGACGACCGCTCGTCCGTGCGGGCCGCAACATCGCTGCGGCCACTCGGAGCCGACGATGACCGAAGCGCTGTGCACGATGATCGCCGTCATGGCCGTCGGCGCGG
Source organism: uncultured Acidimicrobiaceae bacterium (assembly GCA_963972325.1). Taxonomy (GTDB): domain Bacteria; phylum Actinomycetota; class Acidimicrobiia; order Acidimicrobiales; family Ilumatobacteraceae; genus Ilumatobacter. Next base: position 7,689 of record CAXAWD010000104.1, on the reverse strand, counting down.
CGGTTCGGCCACGTCCGGTGCCGCGCCGACCGGTCGCCGACGCCGCACGTCTCGCCGGCCCGGCACGACCCCCTACACCCCAACGGCTGCGGCGTTGGCTCGGTCGGCGCCGTCCCCGGCCGGTCTCGGCCGCCGAGGTCGCCACCTGGTGCGAGGGCCTCGCCCGGGTGGTCCGAAGCGGATCGACGCTCGGCACCGCGCTCCGAACCTGCGCGCCACCGGCGGGGTGCGCCGGCTACGTCGACGACGTCGTGTTGGCACTCCGGCGCGGTAGCCGGCTCGCCGACGCCCTCTCGCGCCCGACACCATCACCGCATCTCGATCTCGCGGCGACGGTGCTGTGGGCCTGTGCGCTCAACGGTGGCCCACCCGCGGAACCGCTCGACCGTGCAGCGGCAACCCTGCGAGGCCGCGCGGCCGCGGCCGCCGACCGGCAGACCCAGAGCGCCCAGGCTCGGCTCTCCGCCGCGGTCATGACGATCCTGCCGATCGCGATGCTGATGCTGTTGCTGGTCACGTCCGCAGCCACGCGCGCTGCCGTCGCGGCTCCGGTCGGTGCGATCACCGTCGGGATCGGCGCCCTGCTCAACCTCGGCGGCTGGCGGTGGATGCAGCGGATCATCAGCGGGGTCGCGACGTGAGGTGGATCCGGCGATCCGAACGTCGCAGGCGCGCCGCAGCCCGGGCCGCGCTCCCCGACCTGATCGAGCTCGTCGTCATCGGCGTGCGCGCCGGTCTGACGCCTGCCGCAGCCGTCGAGATGGCCGCGGCCCATGCTCCACCCGATCTCGCCGACCCCCTCGGCGAGGTGGTCCACCACATGCATCGGGGCCACCGACTCGCCGACGCGCTCGACCAGCTTCCGCCATGGCTCGGTCGGCATGCGGCCTACTTCACCGACGCCTTGACCACCGCCGATCGGTACGGCCTCCCGCTGGGGCCCGTGCTCGACCAACTCGGTGCCGACGTCCGGGCCGATCGCAGCCATCGGGCCCAACAGCAGGCTCGCACCTTGCCCGTGCGACTGTCGTTCCCGCTCGTGGTGTGCACGCTGCCGTCGTTCGTACTGCTCGCCATCGTCCCCGCAGTGCTGGGGGCCATCTCGACGATCACGGGCACCACGCCGTGATCGTCCGTCACCAGCTAACGAAACGAGCATCACCATGTACGTCCTCCTTCTCACCATGATCCGCCGAGCCGAGTGGCGCAGCGAGCGCGGCCAGGCCACCACCGAGTACGCCCTCGTGCTGCTCGCCGCGGCGCTCGTCGGTCTGCTGGTCATCGCCTGGGCGACCTCGGGTGGCGGCGCCGCTGCCATCGGCGGCCTGTTCGACCGGGTGATCCAATCGGTCGTCGACCGCGTATGAATCGCGGGCGCGATCGCGGACAAGCCGCGGTCGAGTTCGCGATCGCGCTGCCGCTCGTCGTCGTCTTGGTGCTGGGGATCGTGCAGGTCGCCGTGGTCGTGCGCGATCAGCTCGCGATCGAACTCGCCGCACGCGACGGGGCACGAGCCGCTGCCGTTTCGGCATCCCCCGCCACGGCGGCGAGGGCCGCAGCCGAGGCCGCCACCGGTCTCACCCCGATCCACACCACGACGACCGTCGGGGCATCGACGGTGACGGTGACGGTCACGCACACGACCCGCGCACGGATTCCGTTGCTCGGCGCCGCGATCGGCGACGTGGCGCTGGCCGCGTCGGTCACGATGCGGCGCGAGCCGCCGTAGCCGGGGTCTCACCACGATCACGGTCGGGCTCGCTACCCTGCGCGCTGGTGGATCTGCGAACGACCCGACGCGAAGTGGCCGGCAACGTCGTCCTCGCGCTCGACGGCACGGTCGACCTGGCATCGCTGCCGCACCTTCATGCCGCGTGCCAACGACTCGTGCGCGATGTCGGCCCGGGCACGCGCCTCGCCGTCGACGTCGATGGTGCGGTCGTCCTCGACGACGCGGCTCTCGGCCTGCTGCTCGGAGTCGCTGCCACCGCCCGTTCGAGCGGAGCGAGGCTCCGCGTCGTGTGCAGCGACGGCCGCCTGCGATCCCGCCTCGCCGCCACCCGATTCGATCGCGCGGTCGACGTCGTGGCGTCGCTGAGCGACACGGTCGCCGACGGGTCCGCCGGGCTCTCCTAGAATCGGTGGTGCAGCAGCAGGCGCACCCTCATGAACGAACGAGACGAACTCCTCCACATCGCACAACCCGACGACTGGTCAGCCGCCCGCGCGGCGGGCGAGTACCGGGTGAGCACCCGTGGCCGAACGCTCGACGACGAGGGCTTCATCCACTGCTCGTACCCACGCCAGGTCGAGGGTGTCGCGAACCGGTTCTACGCGGACGTCCACGAACTCGTCCTGCTCCACCTCGACCCCGACCTCATCGAGGCCGAGGTCCGGGTCGAGCCGGCGACCGGGGGCGGCGACGAACTGTTCCCCCACGTCTACGGCCCGATCCCGACCGCAGCCGTGGTGGCCGCGACCTGGTGGGACCGGGACGACGACGGTCTGTGGCGCAAACCCGTCTCGATGTGACGGTCTGCACGGTGACGGTCTGAACGGAGGTCGGCCGGGCGGCTACAACCGCCCGGCACAGGGTCACGGCCCGGAGAACACCCCGGAGTTGTCCGTCTCCAGCTCGTCGTAGTACGCCGTCTTCGGGTCGTAGGAGGCCGCCTCCTGCTCCCACACGGCCAGCTCGGCGCGGCCCACGACGAACCAGTGGACCTCGTCCGGACCGTCGGCCAGGCGGAGCGTACGCTGGCTGGCGTACATGCGAGCGAGTGGCGTCCACTGCGACACGCCGGTGGCGCCGTGGATCTGGATCGCGTCGTCGATGATGGCGCAGGTGCGGATCGGCACCATCGCCTTGACGGCGCTCACCCACACGCGGGCTTCGGCGTTGCCGAGTTCGTCCATCGCCTTGGCACCGGTGAGCACCATGCGACGCATCGCCTCGATCTCGATGCGGGCCTTCGCGATCACCTCGACGTTCTTGCCGAGGTTGGAGATCCGCTTACCGAACGCTTCGCGGGTGAGGCCGCGCTTGACCATCAGGCCGAGCGCCCGTTCGGCGGCACCGACGGAGCGCATGCAGTGGTGGATGCGGCCCGGGCCGAGTCGGAGCTGGCTGATCTCGAACCCGCGACCTTCACCGAGCAGCATGTTGTCGGCCGGCACGCGCACGTCGTTGAAGCGGATGTGCATGTGTCCGTGCGGGGCGTCGTCCTCACCGAACACGTGCATCGGGCCCATGATCTCGACACCGGGCGTGTCCATCGGCACCAGGATCTGCGACTGGCGCTTGTGCGGCGGACCGTCGGGATTGGTCTGCAGCATGACGATCATGATCTTGCAACGGGGATCACCGGCACCCGACGCGTAGTACTTCTCGCCGTTGATGACCCACTCGTTGCCGTCTTGCACGGCACGGCACTGGATCTGCTTGGCGTCCGAGGAGGCGACGTCGGGTTCGGTCATCACGTAGGCCGACCGGATCTCGCCATTGAGCAGCGGCTTCAACCACTGCTCCTTCTGCTCGGGGGTGCCGACCCGCTCGAGCACTTCCATGTTGCCGGTGTCGGGCGCCGCACAGTTGAGGCACTCGGAGGCGATCGGGTTCTTGCCGAGCTCCATGGCGATGTAGGCGTAGTCCAGGTTCGACAAACCCTCGCCGGTGTCGGCATCGGGGAGGAAGAAGTTCCAGAGTCCCTGTTCCTTCGCCTTGGACTTCATCGACTCGAGCAGTTCGAGCTGCCCGTCGCCGTATCCCCAGCGCTCGGCGCGGCCCTCGCCCAGCCGGAAGAACTCGGCCGTGTTCGGCTCGATCTCCTCGGCGATGAACTTCTTGACCTTGTCGTAGAGCGGACGGGCCTCTTCCGACATCCGCAGGTCGAACATGTCGACGGTGCTCTCGAGTCCTGCCATGTGACGCTCCTTCTCGGTGGTGCTGCGCCGCCGAACTTAGTGAGAGCGACCGGTCGACGACGCATCCAGCTCGGCACGTCGGCTCGGCCTGACTGCCCGCCGTCCTACCCCGTGCCGTCAGCGGGGCTTGCGGGCGCCGCGGCGGTCACCGCGCCGGATGAACCGCTCCTGTTCGGCCTCGAGCGCCGCCTCCTCGGCCACCAGACGCTGCAGGCTCTCGAGCCGCGCCGGGTCGAGCCGTCCCTCGGCGATCGCTTGCTGCACCGCGCAGCCGGGCTCACGATCGTGCTTGCAGTCGCGAAATCGACAGTCGTCCATCAGCTCGAACACGTCGCCGAACGCCCGCTCGATGCCGTCGCCGCTGAGCCAGAGGCTGACCGCCCGGACCCCGGGTGTGTCGATCAGCCAGCCCTCGCCTCGCAGCCGCAACAGTTGTGCGGCGACGGTGGTGTGGCGACCCCGCTGGTCGCCGACCCGGACCTCGCCGGTGTCCATCACCTCGTCGTCGAGCAGCGCGTTCACCAACGTCGACTTGCCGACGCCCGATGCCCCCAGGAACGCCAGCGTGCGGTTGCCGGCCGCGTACTCGCGGATCGGTTCGAGACCGATCGACTCGAGCCCGCTGGCGACCAGCACCGGCACGCCGAGCGCCACCTCGGCGAGCTCACGGCGGGCTGGTTCGGGATCGTCGACGATGTCGACCTTGGTGAGCAACACGACCGGTTCGGCACCGGAGTCGAACGCGAGCACCAGCTCGCGCTCGAGCCGCCGTTGATTGGGAGGCGACCCGAGGGCGTGAACGAGGAAGACGACGTCGATGTTCGCGGCCAGCGCGTCGGCTTCGAACCGGTCGCCGTCGAACGAGGCCCGACGAACGAACGCCGACGTGCGCTCGATGACATGGTCGATCTGTTCCTCGTCGTCGCTGGGCACCACCCAGTCACCGATCGCGACGTCGACGTAGAGGTTGCGGGTACGGAGCGGGTCGGTGTCGCGGGCGTGACGCATCACGGTGCTCCACCCGCGATCGATACGCGACACACGGCCCGGGCGGCCGGGCGCGCCGATCGCCTGCCACGACGCCTCGAGCGCGTCGTTCCAGCCCAGATCCCGATCGGGTGTCACGAGCGCGACGGTACCCGCATCCGGAGGCCGCAACCGCTTGACATCGACCCCGGCCACGCGAGGATGGGACCGTGCGCGTCGCCATCGTGGTCTACGACGGCGTCCTCGCCACCGAGTGCGAGGCGTTCACGTCGGTGCTCGGTGCGATGGACGACGCCGAGGTCGTGCTGGTGGGCGCGCGCCGCGGCTCGTTCGCCGGCCCCGGTGGCCGCCAACTCGCCGACGCCGCGTTCGACGACAGCGACGTCGTCGGTGCCGTCGACGTCGCCGTCGTGCCCGGGGGGCTCGGCTGCGAACGTGCCGCCGATGACGCGGCGTTGCGCGACTTCCTGGTGCGGATGGAGCGGTCGGCTCGTTACGTGGCGGCCAGTTCCACCGGCACGGTCGTGCTGGCATCGGCCGGGCTGCTGCACGGCCGGTCGGCCGCCACCCACTGGTTGGCTGCCGATCTCCTCCGGCGCTACGGCTCCGAGGCCGACGATCGACGCATGGTGATGTCGGGCAACGTCATCACCTGCGAAGGCCGCATCAGCGCTGTCGACGCCGCGTTCGCGATCGTCGAACGGTTGCACGGTCCGTCGGCCGTGGAACGGATTCGGGCCACGCTGCTCGCGCGCGGCGAACCGCACCTGCGGCCGCAACCGTGGTGGGCGCGTCCGATCGAATGGGTTCGTTCGGCGATCGGGTTGCGCGCCCCCGGCCCCGCTCCGGAACCGGCGCCCGACCCGTCCGAACCTCCGGTGACACCGCTGTCGGTGATGGTCGAATTGGTCGACAACGACGACCTCGCGCGCCGACTCGAGCGGTCGGGTCGGCGGCGCCGCTCGACCCGTCGAGATCGGACATGAGGTGGGCATGAGGTGGGCATGGGGTGGGCATGGGGTGGGCATGGGGTGAATTCGCGGCAGACTCGACCCTGACCAGCTCTTGACAACCAGACCACCCATCCCCTAGCCAAAGGCAGCAATGGCGAAGCCTCTCGTCGTCGTGGAGTCACCCGCGAAGGCCAAGACGATCTCGAAATTCCTCGGCGACGACTTCGACGTGCGCGCCTCCGTGGGCCATGTCGCCGACCTGCCCAGCAAGGGCTTGAACATCGACGTCGACAACGGGTTCAAGCCCACCTATGAGCTGACCGAGCGCGGCAAGACCGTGGTCAAAGAGCTGCGAGCGGCCCTCAAGGACGCCTCCGAGCTCTATCTCGCGACCGATGAAGACCGCGAGGGGGAGGCGATCTCCTGGCACCTGATCGAGCACCTCAAGCCGAAGGTGCCGGTGAAGCGGATGGTGTTCCACGAGATCACCAAGGCCGCGATCGACCATGCGATCGACAACCCGCGCGGCATCGACTACGGCCTCGTCGATGCGGCCGAGACGCGCCGCCTGCTCGACCGGTTGTACGGCTACGAGGTGTCGCCGGTGCTGTGGCGCCGCGTCAACCGCGGCCTGTCGGCCGGCCGGGTGCAGAGCCCGTCGATCCGTCTGATCGTCGAGCGCGAACGCGAACGGATCGCGTTCGTCGAGGCGTCGTACTGGGACATCGACCTACTCACTGCGACCAGCCCGGCGTTCGACGCGAAGCTGGTGGCGGTCGACGGTGCCAAGGTCGCGAGCGGCAAGGACTTCGACGACAACGGCCGGATCAAGTCGTCGCAGAGCGGTACCGCCGTCGCGATCGACGAGGCCAGGGCCCGGGCGCTCGCCGCCGGCCTCGAGCAAGCCACGTTCTCGATCCGCTCGGTCGAGGAGAAGCCGTACCGCTCCACACCGAAGCCGCCGTTCATGACCTCGACGCTCCAGCAGGAGGGCGGTCGCAAGCTGCGGCTGTCGTCGTCCCAGGTGATGCGCGTCGCCCAGGGCCTGTACGAGCGGGGCTTCATCACCTACATGCGTACCGACAGCGTGACGCTCTCGGCCGAGGCGCTCACCGCCACCCGCGATGCGATCACGAGCGAGTACGGCCAGAACTACCTGTCACCGCAGCCCAAGCAGTACACCTCGAAGTCGAAGAACGCCCAGGAGGCGCACGAGGCCGTGCGGCCCGTCACCCCGTACCGTTCGCCGAAGCAGGTCGAGGGTGAGCTGAACAGCCAGGAGCTGGCGCTGTATCGGCTGATCTGGCAGCGCACGCTCGCGTCGCAGATGGCCGACGCCGCCGGTGTCACGGTCAGCGTGCGGCTCGGTGCGATCTCCGAGCACGAGCAGACCGATTGCGAGTTCTCGGCGTCGGGTACCACGATCACGTTCCCCGGCTACCGGGCCGTGTACGTGGCTGCCGACGACGATGGTGACGGCACCAAGGAGGCGCTCCTGCCGCCGTTGGCACAGGGCGAGGTCATCCCGGTCGAGTCGCTGACACCCAACGGCCACACCACGAGCCCGCCGGCCCGCTACACCGAGGCATCGCTCGTCAAGCGCCTCGAAGAACTCGAGATCGGCCGCCCGTCCACCTGGGCGTCGATCATCCAGACCATCCAAGACCGCGGGTACGTGTGGAAGAAGGGCCAGGCGCTCGTCCCGACCTGGACGGCGTTCGCGGTGGTCGGTCTGCTCGAACAGCACTTCACCGACCTCGTCGACTACGCGCTGACCGCCAAGATGGACGACGACCTCGACGCCATCGCCAACGGCAAGATGCAG
>CAXAWD010000103.1:0-9917 GCA_963972325.1 uncultured Acidimicrobiaceae bacterium | reverse complement strand
CGTCTGGTAGGGCTCGCGGAACGGGGTCGCACGGATCTCCGCTGCGGCATGAACGGAGTCCGCTGTCGCTGGAACGGCCCGCATGCCGATCAACGACTGAGGCGACCCGGCTCCAACCGCAGATCGGCAGCTGAGGAACGACTCGCACCCGACGCCGATCGCCCGGGTGGGTGATCGCGGGTGGGGCCCGGCAACCTCGTGACACCCGATCGGTAGCCTGCTCGCATCGCTGATCATCCGGTGTTGGAGGCGTTCTCGCCGGCCGTGCGTGAGTGGTTCGCGTCGTCGTTTCCGTCGCCGACCCCGCCGCAGATCGAGGGGTGGCCGCACATCGCGGCCGGCGAGCACACGTTGATCTGTGCCCCCACCGGGTCGGGCAAAACCCTCACCGCGTTCCTCGCGTCGATCGACCGGTTGGTCACGTCGCCACGACCCGACGTGCGGACGCACCGCACGCGGGTGCTCTACATCTCGCCGTTGCGGGCGCTCGCGTTCGACATCGAGAAGAACCTGCGGGCACCGCTCACCGGCATCGGCCTCGCCGCCGAACGGATCGGTGAGCCGTTCACGGCACCCGAGGTGGCGATGCGCACCGGCGACACGCCGTCCAACGACCGCCAGAAGCTGATCCGTCGCCCGCCCGACCTGCTGATCACCACGCCCGAGTCGCTGTACCTGATGCTCACGTCCAAGGCGCGTGAGACGCTGGCGGGTGTCGAGACGGTGATCATCGACGAGATCCACGCGATGTCCACCACCAAGCGCGGTGCCCATCTGGCGATGACGCTGGAACGCCTCGAAGAGGTCACCGACCGGCCACCGCAACGGATCGGGCTGTCGGCCACGCAGCGTCCGCTGGAGGAGACCGCCCGGTTCCTCGGCGGCTACGCCGACGCCGACACACCGCGCCCGGTTCACATCGTCGACACCGGCGTGCGCAAAGAGCTCGAAGTGTCGGTCGTCGTGCCGGTCGAAGACATGGGCGCACCCGGCGACGACAGCGCACCGATGGGGCAGCCCGGCGGCGCCGAGCAGCGGTCGTCGATCTGGCCGAGCGTGTACCCGCGGGTGCTCGAACTCGTGCTGGCGCACCGCTCCACGATCATCTTCTGCAACGCCCGTCGAGCGGCCGAGCGGCTCGCGGCGAAGCTCAACGAGCTCGCCGAGGAGCAGGGCATCGGCGTGAATCCCGAGACCGGTCTGATGACCGAGGATCTGGTGAAGGCCCATCATGGCTCTCTCGCGCGCGAGCAACGGATCGTGATCGAAGACCAGCTGAAGCGCGGCACGCTGCGGGCGATCGTAGCCACGTCGTCGCTCGAACTCGGCATCGACATGGGCGCGGTCGACCTCGTGATCCAGGTCGAGTCGCCCGGCGCCGTCAGCCGTGGGCTCCAGCGCATCGGCCGCGCGGGTCACAGCGTCGGTCAGCCGAGCAAGGGGTCGATCTTCCCCAAGCACCGCAGCGATCTGATCGAAACCGCCGTGGTGGTGCGGCGCATGCTCGACGGCGAGATCGAGCACACGAAATACCTCCGCAACCCGCTCGATGTGCTCGCCCAGCAGATCGTCGCCCATACGGCGATCACGGGCGACGTCGCCGTGTCGGAACTCGCCACGCTGATCCGGCGGTGCGCGAACTTCCACGACCTGTCCGACGAACTGCTCACCAACGTGCTCGATCTGCTCGCCGGTCGGTACCCGAGCGAAGAGTTTTCCGAGCTCCGGCCCCGCATCGTGTGGGATCGCGTCAACGACGTCGTTCGTGCCCGCGACGGATCGAAACGACTGGCGGTCACCAGCGGCGGCACGATCCCCGACCGCGGCCTGTTCGGCGTCTTCCTGCCCGACGGCACCCGGGTCGGCGAACTCGACGAGGAGATGGTCTACGAGAGCCGCCCCGGTGAGACGTTCCTGCTCGGCGCGTCCACCTGGCGGATCGAAGACATCTCGTTCGAGCGGGTCACCGTCACGCCGGCACCCGGCCAGCCCGGCAAGATGCCGTTCTGGCACGGCGACCGACCCGGTCGCCCGCTCGAACTCGGTCGGGCGCTCGGGGCGTTCGTCCGCGACATCCGGTCGATGTCCGACGACGAGGCGGGCGAGCGTCTGCGCGGCCACTACGCGCTCGACGCGTTCGCGGCCAACAATGTGGTGCAGTACCTGAGCGAGCAGGCCGAGGCCACCGGCGCGGTGCCCGACGACCGCACGATTGTCGTCGAGCGGTTCCGCGACGAGATCGGCGACTGGCGGGTGTGTGTGCTCAGCCCGTTCGGCACCCCGGTGCACGCACCGTGGGCGATGGCGATCGAGCGCCGACTGATCGACAAGTACGACCTGCCGGTCGAGACCATGTGGGGCGACGACGGCATCGTCATCCGGCTGCCCGAGGCGGCCGACGAACTCGACATCGACGTCTTCATGATCGACCCCGACGACATCGACGAACTCGTGGTGTCGTCGTTGCCGCAGACGTCGCTGTTCTCGGCCCGTTTCCGTGAGTGCGCGGGTCGGGCGCTGTTGCTTCCTCGTCGCCGGCCCGACAAGCGCACGCCGCTGTGGCAGCAGCGCCAGAAGGCCGCCGACCTGCTTGCGGTGGCGTCGAAGTATCCGACGTTCCCGATCCTGCTCGAGACATCCCGCGAGTGCCTGCAAGACGTGTTCGACGTGCCGGCATTGCGCGAGGTGCTCGGTCAACTCCGTACCCGTCAGCTCCGTCTGGTGCAGGTCGACACGCAGTCGTCGAGCCCGATGGCGTCGAGCCTGCTGTTCAACTGGATCGCCCAGTACATGTACGAGGGCGACGCACCACTCGCCGAGCGCCGGGCGGCCGCGCTGGCCCTCGACCGTGACCTGCTGCGCGAGCTGCTCGGCGCCGAAGAGCTGCGCGAGCTGCTCGACCCCGGCGTGCTCGCCGACGTCGAGTTGGAGTTGCAGTGCCTCGCCGATGGCCGTCGCGCCCGTTCGACCGACGAGCTGCACGACGTCCTGCGCAAGGTCGGCGACCTGACCGCAGCCGAGATCGACGTGCGCTGCGAGGGCAGTGGCGCCGAGTGGTTGGCCGCCTTGCTCGACGAGCGGCGTGCGATCGAGATCGGCATCGGCGACGACGTGCGGTACGCCGCGGCAGAAGACGCGGCCCGGTATCGCGATGCGTTGGGCTGTTCGATCCCGCTCGGCCTGCCGATGGCGTTCACCGAGCCGGTCGCCCGGCCTCTGGAGGAGCTCGTCGGGCGCTTCGCCCGCACCCACGGCCCGTTCCTCGCCGCCGACGTCGCCCGCCGCTTCGGCGCACCGAGCGAACGGATCGAGGGCGCGATCGCCGCGCTCGCCGACGACGAACGGCTCGTGCTCGGCGAGTTCCGGCCCGACGGCGTGCAGCGCGAGTGGTGCGACGTCAACGTGCTGCGGCAGCTGCGCCGCCGGTCGCTGGCGGTACTCCGCAAAGAGGTCGAACCGGTCGAGCAAGACGCGTTCGCCCGGTTCCTGCCGGCGTGGCACTCGATCCCGGCCGACCGTCGCGGTCTCGAGGCACTGGTCGACTCGATCGGCATGCTCGCCGGTGCGCCGATCGTCGCGTCGATGCTCGAACGCGACGTGCTGCCGTCGCGGCTGCTCGGCTACCGGCCCACCATGCTCGACGAGCTGTGCACTTCGGGCGAGGTCGTCTGGACCGGCGCCGGCGCGATCGGTGCGCGCGACGGGCGGGTTCGCCTGTGCTTCGCCGACCAGATCGGGCTGCTCGCCCCAGGATGGGAGACCGGCGACGAGCTCACGGGCGAGATCCACGAGGCGCTCCGCACGTTCCTCGGCGAGCGCGGAGCCAGTTTCTGGGGGCAGTTGCGCGAGGCGGCGCCCGAGGCCACCGACACCGAGCTCCTCGTCGCCCTCTGGGACCTCGTCTGGGCGGGCGAGGTCACCAACGACACCATGGCGCCGCTCCGGGCGCTGATTGCGGGTGGCGGTGTCGTCGCGCCCAAGAAGCCGAGTCGGCGCTCCGGGGGGCGGCCGCGACCGGGCCGGCTCACCCGCCTCGGGCCACCGGCAGGGGCCGGTCGATGGAGCCTGGTTCGACCCCTGCTCGAACCGGCGCCCACGTCCACCGAAGCAGCCCATGCGCAGGCGCTGCAACTGCTCGAACGGCACGGGGTGATCACCCGTGAGGCGGTGCTCGCCGAAGGCGTGCAGGGCGGGTACGCGTCCGTGTACGGCGTGCTCAAGGTCCTCGAAGAACGCGGCCGTGCCCGACGGGGCTACTTCGTGGCCGGCCTGGGGGCCGCCCAGTTCGCGTTGCCGGGAGCCGTCGAGCGGTTGCGGGCGACCCGTGACGTCGTCGACGTCGAACTCGACCCTGCTCGGGCGCCGGCACCCATCGTGCTCGCCGCCACCGACCCGGCCCAGCCGTTCGGGGCTGCGCTCGCATGGCCGGACACCCCGGGGCGTCCCGCCCGCAGCGCGAACGCGCTGGTCGTCCTGCGGCAGGGATCACCCCTCGCCTGGTTCGACCGACGGAGTCACCACCTCGTCACGTTTCCCGACACACGAACCGACCCGTCATGGGCGGCGTCGCTCGCCGGGCTGGTCACCGCCGGCCGCGAACGCAGCGTCGAGGTCCGCAAGGTCGACGGAGGTGCGGTCGAGCAGGACGTCGCGGAGATTCTCCGATCGGCCGGTTTCGTCGACGGCTACCGGGGACTCGTGATCAGGAGCTGATCGCCGGGTGATCAGGCGCTGCCGACGAGGTGTTCCTCGTCGGCGTGCACGGCACGATCTCGGCCCTGCTGCTTGGCGATGGCCACGGCCTGGTCGGCGTGCTCGATGGCTTCGCCCAGTTCGTTGCCCGTCGTGCCGGCGATACCGACCGACACGGTGATGTTGGCACCGTCGGGCAGCTCGATGTCGCGTGCGGCGGCGACGATGCGGTTGGCCACGACGCGAGCCTCGTTGGCGTCGGCGCCGGGCAGCAGCACACAGAACTCCTCGCCGCCGTAGCGGTAGACGACGTCGTCGTGGCGGACGTGGTGTTCGAACACGGTGCCGAGGCGTTTGAGGACGTCGTCACCGGTCTGCTCGCCGTACGAGTCGTTGATCGTTCGGAAGTGGTCGACATCGATCATGATGACGGACGTGGGGCCGGGCACCGCAGCGGTGTCGATGTCATGGTCGAGGCGGCGCCGGCTGGCGAGGCCGGTGAGGCCGTCGCTCCACGACATGGCGTCGTCGTCGGGACGCCGCCACAGTGAGGTCGTCAGTGCGGTCGCTCCCAGGATCAGCAGCGACACGGCGGCGACCAGCAGGAGTGCGTACGAGGGGCCGTCGGACTCGCCGAGCCCGGGGGCGACGGCGGCGGGGGTGTCGGCGATCCGTCCGAGGTCGTCGATCGCGGCTTCGTACACGGCCGGCTGGGGGAACAGCGACACGGCCGACGCAGCGGATCCGCTGCTCTCCGGCAGTCGTTCGAGAGCCGATTCGATCGCCGGGGTGAGCGTCACGCCCAGCGCGCGGAGCTGCACGAGCACGGATTGCCCCCTGCCGTCGACGGAGCGGAGTTCGGCGCGAACGGCTTCGAGTTCGGCCGGCGAGAGTGCTTCGGCGGTGCCGGTCTCCTGCACGAGCGCGAGTTCCTCGGCGAGGAGGTCGGCAGCGTCGTCGGCGAGCGTCTGGATGGCCTCTTCGCCACCGATCGACGCCTGAGCATGCCCGGCGGGCACCAGGGTGACCGCAGCGACAGCGGCGACGAGGGCGTGGCGTAGGTTCGACATCACCCTCAAGATCGGCCGGACTTCGGCACATCTTGAGTCTTTCTCGACTCGGGACGCTGGTGACCCGGGTCGAGCGTCAGCCGGCCGGGTTGACGGCCCGGAGGCCGGCCCACGCGAGGTCGCTCACCTCGCGGGCGATGACGTCGGGATCGAACCGTTCGCCGAGACCGACCAGCCGCCGGCTCGCACCCTCGGCGAGCCCGACGAGCGCGTGCGCGAGCGTGGAACGGTGCTCGGGCTCCAGGTCGACCGAGATCAGCGGCGCGATTGCTTCCGCGGCGTCGTTGGTGATGCGACGAACCTGGGCGCTGAACTCGCCCTCGTGCCGCGCGCTCCCGCCGAACAGGAGCATGAACTCGTCGTGGCGGTGGGCGACCCACCGGAAGTACGCCTGGAAACCGAGTTCGGTCTGGTGTTTCCCGTCGGTGCTGTTGGCCGTGGCCTTCGCGATCGCGTCGAGCATCCGGCTCCCGACCTCCTCGAGCAGTGCGCTGTAGAGGTCGCTCTTCGAGTCGAAGTGCTGGTACAGAACGGGTTTCGTGACGCCGGCCGCATCGGCGATGTCGTTCATCGACGCGCCGTAGTAACCGGCTCGGCCGAAGACGTCGATCGCGACGTCGAGGATCTGCTCGCGGCGGGCAGGAGCGGACAGGCGGGGTGTGTTCATGGGTTACCGAAGGGTAACCGATTCAGAACCCGCGTTCCACGTCCTCGCGCTCTGCCGCCTTGACCGCGTAGCCGAGCACGATGCTCGGAGCGAGCAACACGAACGACACGATCAGGCAGGCGACGACCAACGACGCCATCGTCGCGGTGAACCCGAACAGGAAGGCGAGCAGGAACAGCGCCATCCCCAACGCGAGAACGAGATAGCCGACGCGATTGGCGATGAGGGTCCAGTGCGCGAACTTGGCCCGTCGGGCGCGGACGGGGTCGGTCGAGCGGGGTGTCGGCGGGGACGGGGTCATAGTCTGCGTGCATGGTACGGGTTCTGGAGCGGTCGGACATCGGCGACGGGGTGTGGACCGTCACACTGGATCGCCCCGAGCGCCGCAACGCCGTCGATCACGACACCCTGCTCGAACTCCGCGCGGCGCAGTCGACGCTGGCGCAGGCCCGAGCCGTCGTGCTCTGCGGCGAGCCGCCGGCGTTCTGTGCCGGCGCAGACCTGACCGGCGTCGAAGAGGGAGCGTTCAACACGATGCTCGCCGACGTGCTGCACGGGTTCGCGGCGATGCCGACACCGATCATCGCCGCGATCGACGGCCCCGCCCTGGGTGCCGGGGCGCAACTCGTCGCCGTGTGCGATCTTCGGGTCGCCACCCCGGACAGCAAGGTCGGTGTTCCCGCCGCCCGGCTCGGTCTCGTGATCGACCAGTGGACGATCGACCGGCTGCGCAGCGAGTTCGGGCCGTCGACCGCCCGCGGCATGCTGCTCGCGGCCGAGACCTACACGGGCGAGCAGCTGCACGCATCGGGTGCCGTGCATCGGTTGGGCACGCTCGACGACGCGCTCGAGTGGGCCGGTCGGATCGCCCGGCTGGCCCCGCTGTCGCTCGCCGCCCACAAGTACGGCCTCGACGCCGAGGCCACGACCGAGCACCGTGACCGCTTCGAGGCGCTGAGCGCGGCGGCGTGGGCGAGCGACGACGCGCACGAGGGTCGCACGGCGTTTCTCGAGAAGCGTCGGCCGTCGTTCCGGGGTCGCTGATGGGCCCGATCGGCGGCGGCGTGCGCGAGACTTCGGGGGTGCCGACCACCCACCACGACGACGCGCCGACCGCCGGAAGCGCCCGCCGAAGCGTCCCCGACGTCCTGTACCACTACAGCGAAGACGGGACGATCTCACGCTTCGCCCCGCACGTGCCGCAAACCAACCCGAGCCATCCACCCGCCGTCTGGGCCATGGATGCCGAGCATGCGCCGCTGTACTGGTTTCCGCGCGATTGCCCGCGCATCAGCGTCTGGGCCAACGACGACGCGCAGCGGACGATCCTGCGCGACACGTTCGAGACCGATGCCACCCGGATCTGTGCGTGCGAATCGCACTGGGCCGACGGCATGCAGCGCGCCCACCTGTACCGCTATGCGTTCGACGGGTCGCAGTTCGCCCCGTGGACCGACGCCGAGGGGCAGTACATCTCGGGCGAGGTCGTGGTGCCCCGGTCGGTCGACCTGATCGACGACCTGATCGGGTTGCACGCGGCCGCCGAGGTCGAACTGCGGTTCACCCCCAAGCTCGGCACGCTGATGGACCGCATGCTGGCCTCGGGCCTGCCGTTCAGCTTCGTCCGCATCCGCGACGCCCGCCGCTGACCGGGCCGCCCGCCGACGTCAGATGCCCGGCGGGAGCAGCCGGTTGACGTTCTGGTAGAAGAAGTACAGGGCGATCACGAACGGTGCGATGCCGACGAGGATGCCCACCGACCAGCGGCGGTATCGCTTGCTGACCTGGTAGCCGAGCACCGCGACGAGCGCCAGCGCCAGGGCCCACAGGGCGACCTGGGGGAATGCCGCTCGGTCGTCGAACCAGCCCTGGCTGAAGGCATCGACCGCGCCGTCGTCGGCATCGACGGCGGCCTGCGCCTCGTCGAGTTCGTCGTCCGTGACCGGGCGAGGATCGTCGTCGGTGGTGTCGTCGTCGGCGGTGTCGTCGCCAACGGTCTCGTCGTCGGCCGTGGCCTCGGATGAGGCGTCGCCGGTGTCCTCGTCGTCCTCGGTCGTCGGCTCGTCGAGATCACCGAGCGCCGAGTCGGGTGGGGTGACCTCGATGTCGGCGCTCAGCACCGGGTCGTCACCGGCGATCTCGTCGGCCTCGCCGTCGTCGTCCAACTCGTAGAACGTCGGAAAGCCGACGTTCGACGACTTCTCGGGGTCGAGCACGCTGTGGACCACGATGCGGTCGCGAGCCGAGTACTTCGGGTGGCACGAGGTCAGCGTCAACTCGGCGATGTCCGGGTCGCGTGTGGTGACCACCCAGTAGTCGGACGCGGACACGACCTCGGTCGACGTGACCTCGTACACGAACCGGTCGCCGTTGAGCAGCGTGGTGATGATCTCGTCGCCCGGTTCGAGTCGGTCGACGTCGAAGAACGGTGCGCCGTACGTGGTGCGGTGTCCGGCGATCGCGGCGTTGCCGAGCTGGCCGGGCAGCGGTGTGTCGGGGTAGTGGCCGGGGCCACTCTTCAGGTCGCTGACGGTCACGCCCGGCACCACGATGTCGTCACGTCCGATCGCGGGGATCTCGAGCCGGAGCAGCGGTTCGCCCCGAACCGGCTCCGGGATCGGGTCCTGGTCGACCGCCGCATCCGACAGGTCGGTCGGGACCGGCACTCCGTCGGCGTCGTCGGCTGCGTCGGTCGCCGGCGACGTGGTCGTCGTGGTGCTGGTGGGGGCCGGTGCAGTCGAAGTCTCGGGGTTCGTCGTGTCGCTGGTCGGTGATGTGCCGGGCGGCGCGGTGTCGGTCGGTGAGGTGTCGTCGTGTTCTGCGAGGAGCGTCGCGAAACGGTCTTCGAGGCGGCTCTGCGCCCGTGCGGTCTCGATGCCGGTGCCCCAGAGTTGGTACGCGACGAAGCCGAACATCAGCAGCCCGGTCGCGATCAGGACCTTGCCGACCGTGCCGACGTAGAAGCGCCAGTCGTGAGGTTCGGGCGGGCGGTCCCAGCGGCTCACCCGTCGGGAACGCTCGGCGGGTGCGGCAACGGCGGTGGGGGACGGGTCGTCGACACCGTCGACCGGCTGTGCGGGATCGTCGCGTCGTGCGGCATCGTCACGTGGTTCGTCCTCCGACGTGTGGTCCGTCACCGGTCACACGATAGTGGTGGATCGTGCCGGTGACCGAGCGGCCGCCGAGCGTGGCCGAGACGGCACCCGGTCGTCGGTGCGACGTCGTGACCGAGGGTTGCACGGCCGTGCGGCAGTAGCGTGTCGGCTGGCCTATGACCGACTCCGACGACGCCCGACGCTCCGGTTCGTCCGCCGTCGTGCTCGACCGGGTGGTGGCGGTTCTCGGGGGGTTCCCGGTGCTGGCCGAGGCCTCGCTCGAGGTCGCCGTCGGCGAGATCGTCCTGTTGCGTGGTCCCAACGGCGCCGGCAAGACCAGCATCTTGCGGGCCTGCGCCGGTTTGCTCCCCATCACGCGGGGCACCGGTGAGG
>CAXAWD010000102.1:0-9964 GCA_963972325.1 uncultured Acidimicrobiaceae bacterium | reverse complement strand
GGCACGGGGCGAGAACCGGTTCGTGAAGCTCGGCGACCACGACACGGTGATCCTGTCGAGCCACGCGATCCCCGGCAACGAGAGCGCCGTCAACAAGGTGATCGACGGGCTGCTGCGCCGCGGCGCGGAGGTCGTGCACTCGGGCGTGCAAGACGTGCACGCCACCGGTCACGCCCAGGCCGACGAGATCAAGACGTACCTGTCGCTGGTGCAGCCCGAGTGGTTCGTGCCGATCCACGGCGAGTTCCGCCACATGACCGCCAACGCCCGCCTCGGCGAGTTGATGGGCGTCCCGCACGACAACGTGCTGCTGTGCGAGGACGGCGACGTGATCGAGTTGTCCGACGACGGTCTCGCCCACGCCGGGCGGGTACCCGCCGGCTACGTGTACGTCGACGGCATCGTCGGCGACGTCGGCCAGGGGGTCATCCGTGACCGTCGTGTGCTCGGCGAGGAGGGCGTGGTCGTGGTGGTCGTCACCGTCGACATGCAGACCGGCAAGGTGCTCACCGGCCCCGACATCATCACGCGTGGCTGGGTGTACGCGCCCGAAGCCGAAGACCTGCTCGACGAGGCCTGCGACCTGGTGTCCGATGCCGTCGAGAAGGCGCTCGGCAATGGTGAACGGGATGTCGAGGCGCTCGAGCGCGACGTGCGCCGCGCCGCCGGCAAGTTCGTGAACGAGCGCACGAAGCGGCGGCCGATGATCGTGCCCGTCGTCATGGAGACGTGAGAGCCGCCGTTCTCGGCGCGCTCGGGCTGCTGCTCGCGGCGTGCGGCGGGTCGGACGACGGTGCCGACACGCCCGGCCCGGTCGTCGACCTGATCCCCGACGCCGTCGCGGCGATCGAGGACCACTACGGCGCTCCGCAGGAGTACTTCGAGATCAGCGCGGGCCTCGACGCGGTCGGATTCGTGGTCGCCGTCGACGGGGCCACCATGGCCGAGCAGGGTTCGTACGGGGCCGACGGCGCCTTCGTGGCGCCGGTGCCGGTCGGCGAGGCGTCGGGTGAGACGTTCTTCGCCGACGAGATCTGCTTCGACCCCGACCTGATCTTCGAGCAGGTTCGTGAGGAGCTGAACGACCCGGTGATCGTCGACTTCGCGATCCAGGGCGGCCCGAACGACACCGTGGTCTACGACGCGTCGATCGCCAGCGACGGAGGCGGTGTGCTCTTGGTGCTGCTGGGCCCCGACGGCACGATTCAAGGCGCCCAGGCGCAGTAACGGTTCTCGGCGAGCCGGTTCAGCCGAACACGAGAGCGAGCACACCAGCGACCACCACGGCGATCGCCCCGATCGCGATCGACAGGTCACGCCGGTCGGTCGGGCCCTTGTTCGGCCCGATCTGGGGCCCGGCGTTGTTGCCGTCGGCAGCGACCCGGGCCTGAGCGCCGTATTGGTTCGAGTTGCTCATCGACCGACCGTAACAGGCTGTGGGCCGGCGAGACGCCGCGCTCGGTCGGCGTGTTTGCACCCCGATGCGCTGCGGGTATTCGTCGTCCATCTCGAACGCAGGGAGTAACGCGGGGAGTGGAGCGTCGGTGACGCCGCCCACCTCGAAGCCGACTTCCGGACTGGAGTTGAACATGGAGATCGTGACCATCGAGACACCGTCGCTCGGCGACCGGACGTACCTCGCCCACGACGGGGACGTCGCGCTCGTCGTCGACCCGCAACGCGACATCGACCGGGTGCTGGCCGCGGCGGACGACGCCGGGGTCACGATCACACACATCGCGGAGACGCACGTGCACAACGACTACGTCAGCGGTGGACTGACCCTGGCGAGGGTGACCGGCGCGACGTACCTCCACGCGGCCGACGCGACGCTGGCGTTCGATCACGAACCCGTCGACGACGGCGATGTCGTCGACATCGGTCGGATGCGTTTGACGGTGCGCTCGACCCCGGGGCACACGAAGCACCACGTGTCGTACGTGGTCGAGGCGCCGGATGGGCCACCGGCGGTGTTCTCCGGCGGCTCGATGCTCTACGGCACCGTCGGGCGCACCGACCTCGTCGCCGACGACGCCACCGAGGAGCTGACACGTGCGCAGTACCGATCGGTGCACGATTTGGCCTCGGGCCTCCCGGACGACGCTCGCGTGTACCCGACACACGGCTTCGGCAGCTTCTGCTCGTCGGCGTCGTCCGACGAAGACTCGGACGGGACGCTCGGCACGGAACGGTCGGTCAACGTCGCGCTGACCGCCACCGACGAGGACACGTTCGTCGAGCAACTGCTCGCCGGTCTCGACGCGTACCCGAAGTACTACGCCCAGATGGGCCCGATCAACACGGCGGGCGGCGTGGCGATCGACCTGTCGCCGCCCGCCGACGTCGACCCGGTCGAGATCGCACGGCGCATCCACCGAGGGGAGTGGGTCGTCGACCTCAGACCCCGGCGCCGGTTCGCCGAGGAGCATCTCGCCGGCACGATCGGCATCGAAGTCGCCGACGGCTTCTCGACCTACCTGGCGTGGCTGCTCCCGTGGGGGATGCCGGTCACGCTCTTGGCCGACGACGTGGACGCCATTGCGGAGGCTCAGCGACAACTGGTGCGTGTCGGCATCGACCGCCCGGCAGGGGCCGCGACCGGCGGGCCCGACCAGTGGTGTGGTGACAGCGAACGTCGCAGCTACCCGGTCACCGATTTTGCCGGGCTGGGCGACCTCGACGACCCGGTGGTGCTCGACGTCCGGCGAGCGACCGAACATCGCTCCCAGCACGTTCGAGGCGCCGTGAACGTGCCACTGCACGAGCTGCTCGTCCGGCTCGACGAGGTGCCGACCGGGCCGGTGCACGTCCATTGCGAGAGCGGCTACCGGGCCTCGATCGGTGCATCCTTGCTCGACCGCGCCGGGCGCGACGTGGTGGTCGTCGACGACGATTTCGAGCACGCGGGCGACGCCGAACTGGAGTTGGTGTCCGACGACGGGGGAGACGGCGGCTGAACGCGTACCGGCGAGCGATACCCGAGTCGGGCCCTCGTTGGCACCGGATCAACGGCACGCGGCTCACGTGATGCCCGGGTCGGCGTCGCTCCGGTTGGTACCGTGGGGCAACTCATGAGTACCTGGGGCCCCTCCAAGAAACCGCGCGCCTCGACGTCGAAGAAGTCGACGTCGGGTTCGTCACGGTCGTCGTCGCGTTCGTCGTCACGGTCGTCGACGGGATCGTCGCGCTCCGGGGCGTCACGCAAGGGTGGCGTCGCCGACGCCACGCCACCGGGCACCCGCCGTCGCGGGCAGGCCCAGAACGACCTCAAACAGGCGGTCGACGGCCGCGAACACGAGTTCATCGGGTTCGCCCTGCTCGTGGTCGGCGTGTTGCTCGGTCTCGCGATGTACTTCGATCTCGCCGGCCCGCTCGGGCGCGGCGTCGAGACCTTCATCGGGTGGTTCGTGGGCCTCGGTCGCTACGTGCTGCCGGTCGTGCTCGTGTCGTCCGGGGTCGCGCTGGTCAAGAAGGGCCAGTCGTCGAGCCCGACCCGGCTCGTCATCGGGTGGGGTCTGATCGGCGTCGCTCTCCTCGGGTTGCTCCACATCGTGCGCGAACCGGAGTCGTTCACCGATCTCGACGACATCGGCGATGCCGGCGGATGGGTAGGCGCCGCGATCGCCGGACCGCTCCGAGCGCTCGTCGCGTCGGCCGGCGCCGTCGTCGTGCTGTTCGCACTGTTCATCGGCGGGGTCCTGTTGATCACCAGCACGTCGCTCAAGACGATGGCGAGCAACACCGGCCGCGGCGTGGGCACCGTCGCCCGGCCGATCGGGCGGGTGGCCAAGAAGGCGATCTCCGACCTGTCGACCCTCAACAGCGACCGCGAAGACGAGCCCCGCCGCGAACGGCGGTCACGCCGTGCCGCCGGTGCCGAGTCGGTATCCGACGACGGCGTGGGCCCGGTGGCCGGCGAACCGTTGGCACCGTCGCTGTACGACGGAGCGGCCGACGACGACGCGCTGTTCGCCGCTGCGCCGAAGAAGGCTCCGGCGAAACGTCGCAAGAAGGCCACCGCCACACAGCAGGCACCACTTCCGATCGACGGCGAGCAGGTCGGCGACTGGGTGTTGCCGCCACTCAACTACCTCAAGCAGGCCGGCCAGCAGTCGGTCAACATGGCCGAGATCGAAAAGCGCGGGCAGACGCTGCAGGAGTCGCTCGCCCAGCACAACGTCGAGACCGAGCTGATCGGCATGACCGTCGGCCCGACGGTGACCCGCTACGAACTCGAGCTGGGCCCCGGTGTGAAGGTCGCGAAGATCACCAGCCTCCAGAAAGACATCGCATACGCGATGGCGGCCACCGACGTTCGCATCCTGGCGCCGATCCCCGGCCGGTCGGCGATCGGGGTCGAGGTCCCCAACCACCAGCGACAGCTCGTCGCGCTCGGCGACCTGATGGTGTCGCCCGAGGCGGCCGAGGCCACCCACCCGCTCGAGGTGGCGGTCGGCAAGGACATCGCCGGCAAGGCCGTGTTCATGGACATCTCGTCGACGCCGCACCTGCTGATCGCGGGTGCCACCGGCGCCGGTAAGTCGAGCGGCATCAACTGCATCATCACGTCGCTCCTGATGCGCACCACGCCCGACGACGTGCGCCTGATCCTGATCGACCCGAAGCAGGTCGAGATGGGGCAGTACCAGCGGTTGCCGCATCTGCTCACCCAGCCCGTCACCAACCCGAAGAAGGCTGCCAACGCGCTCGGCTGGGCGGTCAAGGAGATGGAGCGTCGCTACGACGTGCTCAGCGA
Organism: uncultured Acidimicrobiaceae bacterium; assembly: GCA_963972325.1. Classification (GTDB taxonomy): domain Bacteria; phylum Actinomycetota; class Acidimicrobiia; order Acidimicrobiales; family Ilumatobacteraceae; genus Ilumatobacter. The sequence goes on along the minus strand of CAXAWD010000102.1, from coordinate 5,208 downwards.
GGTCGGCTACCGCGACATCACCGGCTACAACGAGGCGTTCGCGAAGGGCGAGATCGAGCCGCCGGTGGGCGTGCACCCCGACGACTCGCCGTACGAGCACATGCCGTTCATCGTCGTGGTCGTCGACGAGCTCAACGACCTGATGATGGTCGCCGCTCGCGACGTGGAGGAGTCGATCACCCGCATCGCCCAGAAGGCGCGTGCGGTCGGCATCCACCTGATCATCGCCACACAGCGGCCGTCCGTCAACGTGATCACCGGTGTCATCAAGGCCAACGTGCCAGCCCGGATGGCGTTCGCCGTGTCGTCGCTCACCGACTCACGGGTGATCCTCGATCAGCCGGGTGCCGAGAAGCTGGTCGGCAAGGGCGACATGCTCCTGCTGCCGGGCAACTCGTCGGTGCCCAACCGCATCCAGGGGTCGTTCGTCGGTGAGGACGAGGTCCGCAAGGTGGTCAAGCACTGGCGGCAGCAGGCTCCGGAACCCACCTACACGTCCGAGGTCGAGGGCGACGCCGAGCCGACGCCCGGTACCAGCGGTGGCCCGATGCAGCAGATGACCCTCGACGCAGCACCGTCGGGCGGAGTGGGCGGCACGATGGGTCTCGACGTCACCTCCGACGCCAACTCGTTCTCGGCCGGCGACGACGACGAAGACGCCGTCATGATGCGCCAGGCGATGGAACTCGTCGTGCGAAGTCAGCTCGGTTCCACCTCGATGCTCCAGCGCAAGCTCAAGGTCGGCTTCGCCCGTGCCGGTCGCATCATGGACCTGCTCGAAACGCGCGGGGTGGTGGGTCCGTCGGAAGGCTCGAAGGCGCGCGAGGTGCTGATGACGGTCGAGGAGTTCGAACTCCTCCAGCAGAACGGCCAGGTCTGACGGCCGGCCTGACCGGCACGTTTGAGGCCGGGTCGGCGGGGCAGTCTCGGTCATGCGCGAAGTGGTCGGAGCGGACGATGGCTGGGGTGCGCGCATTCGGCTGCGATCGCTCGCCGACCTGTCGACGATGCGGCGCCGCGTCCGCAACGAACTGACCGTCGCCGGCATCGCCGCGTCGAAGGTCGACGACACCGTGCTCGTGATCTCCGAACTCGCCACCAATGCGTTCGAGGCTGCCCAGCCCGGATCGGCCGTCGTGGTGCGGGTGCGAGTGATGCGTCCACCGGGTGGCGTCGCCCGTCGTATCGAGGTCGACGTCGACAACGTCGGGGTGCCGGTCGACGGGGACCTGACACCACGCCCGGAGCAGATGAGCGAGCCTTCGGCGCTCGACGGGCGAGGCCTCTCGATCGCGGCGAAGCTCGGTCGATTGGTGGTCGAAGGGCGGATCGGCGGGAGCCGGGCGGTGTACCGCACTCCGGCCGACGACTGAGCCGGCCTACCTGCCGGGCGTTGGCGCTCTCAGAGCAGCGCCGACAACGCGTGGATGGCGACGCCGGCGAGGCCGCCGACGAGGGTCCCGTTGATGCGGATGAACTGCAGATCGCGCCCCACCTGGAGTTCCATCTTCTCGGCGGTCGACTCGCCGTCCCATCGCTCGACCGTGTTGGCGATCAGGTCGCCGACCTCGCTGCGGTAGCGGTCGATCACGTACCCGACGGCACGCTCGACCCAGTCGTCCACCTTGTCTTGCAGCGCCGGGTCCGCGCTCAATCGGGTGCCGAGTTGTTGCAGACTCGTGGCGGCACGGACCCGCAGTTCCGAGGCGGGGTCGTCGGCGGCATCGATCATCGCCCGCTTGGTGCCGAGCCAGAGCGACTCGATCCAGGCACGGAACTCGGGGTGGTCGAGCAGTTCGTCTTTCAACGCCTCGCCCTTGGCGAGCATCTCCGGGTCGTGCTTGAGCCGTTCGGCCAGCGCGGCGACCCGGGTGTCGACCGAACCGCGGACCTCGTGATGCGGATCGTTCCCCACATCGGCGATGAAGCTGCCGACCGCGGTGTAGATCTTCTCGAACACCCGGTCGTCGATCGGTTCGGGCACCCACCACGGCGACTCCTCGTCGAGTCGCTTGCGGAACGTGACACGGTTGTCCTCGAGGAACCCGCCGAGCCCGACCAACACGGAGTCGAGGAGTCGCTGGTGGTGACCGCCGTCGATCGTCAGGTCGATCGCCTTGCCGAACAGGGGAGCGGCCGGCGTGTCGGAGATGCGGCGTCGGACCACACCTTCGAGACCGTGCTGCACCTCCTTGTCGTCGAGCACCTCGAGGGTGCCCTTCAACGCGTCGCCGAGTGCTTCGCTGGCGCGCTGGGCGTTGTCGGGCTCGGACAGCCACACACCGAGCCGCCGGCCGATGTCGGCGTGCGCCAGACGCTCGCCGAGCACCTCCTGTGTGAGGAAGTTGCTCTCGACGAACTCGCCGAGGCTGCGGCCGATCTGATCCTTGCGCTTCGGGATGATCGCCGTATGGGGGATCGGGAGCCGGAGTGGGTGGCGGAACAGTGCCGTGACGGCGAACCAGTCGGCGAGCGCACCGACCATCGCCGCCTCGGAGAACGCACGGACGTAGCCGACCCACCCTTCGCCGCCGTCGATCTTCGTGATCACGTACACGACCGCCGCGGCGACCAGGAGGGCGAGCGCCACGGCCTTCATCCGCCGCAGGCTGCGCAGCCGTTCGGCGTCGATCGGGCTCGGGTCCATCGGTCCGGACGCTACAGGCCCGTCAGACGGTTCTACGGTGGGGGGATGACACGATTGAGCATGGTGGGTCCGTCCGAACTGTCCGAGGAGCAGCAGGAACTGTGGGACGGGCTGACAGCGTCCCGTGGCGGCGATCTCGACCTGGTCGACGAGGACGGCCATCTGATCGGCCCGTTCAATGCGTTCGTGCGTGTGCCGAAGATCGGCCGGCGGCTGTCGTCGCTGGGTGCCCACCTGCGGTTCGAGACCTCGATCGAGCGGCGCTTGAGCGAGGTGGCGATCTGCACGGTCGGTGCCCACTGGCGCTCCGAGTTCGAGTTCTTCGCCCACGCACCGATGGCGCTCGAACACGGTGTCGACCCGTCGGTGATCGAAGCGCTGCGCGCCGGCGAGGTGCCCTCGTTCGTCCGTGACGACGAACAGATCGTCTACGAGGTCGCCCGCCAGCTGCTGAGCGAGCGCCGGGTCACCGACTCGACGTACGCGTCGGCCGAGTCGCTGCTGGGCGAGACCGGCATGGTCGAACTCGTGGCATTGATCGGGTACTACTGCCTGATCTCGATGCTGCTCAACCTGTTCGAGGTGCCGCTCCCCGGCGACGCCGAACCCAACTGGCCATGAGCTCGTCGGGCCCTGATCGAGGAGAACCGGACGAGTTCGCGCTCACCGCCGATGAACGGCAGAAGGTCGAGCGCTCGGTCGAGCGCGAGGGCGTCTGGCACCTCATCTGGTTGGGGCTGGGGATCACGCTCGTCGCCGGGATCGGTACGTGGTTCACGAAGTGGGACCCGGCGACGGTCTACTCGTTCGGGCTGGTCGACGAACGGACGCTCGCAGTCCCGTATGCGTGCAACGCGCCGGTACGGGTCGACGTCTCCGAACAGGCCGATCGAGTCGTTGTGCGGCTCGAGATCCGGACGCCCGCCAACAATCAAGATTGTGCGAACTCGGTGTGCGTACATCTCGACGAGCCCCTCGGCGATCGGCTCGTGATCGACGAGCGGACTGGCCGGAAGGTCGGTCAGGGGGCCGACGATCCCTGCGGCGAGCCCTAGCAGCAACACCTAGCTCGCCGGGCCGAGCAGGTCCCAACGGTTACCGGCGATGTCCTCGAACACGACCACCCGACCGTACGGCTCGTCTCGGGGTTGGCCGATGAACGCGACGTCGGCGGCGACCATGCGTTCGTAGGTCGCCCCGAAGTCGTCGACCTCGAGGAAGAACGAGACCCGGCCGCCGGTCTGGTCGCCGACGCGGGCCGACTGCTCGGCGCCGCGGGCTTCCGCGAGGAGCAGCCCGGTCTCGCCACCGGGCGGGCGCACGACGACCCACCGCTTCGGCACGCCGTCGTTCGTGAGTGAGGGCGTGTCCTCGACCAGTTCGAAGTCGAGCACGTCGACGAAGAATTCGATCGACGCGTCGTAGTCGGCGACGACGATCGTGACCAGGCCGAGATGCGACATGCCGCGAGTCTCGCGCTCGGCGCCCCTGACGCGAGCGATCGCCCCGGCCGTCGGCCGGGGCGATCTGGCGGTCGTGGTTCGGGTCAGAGCGACAGGCCGTTGCAGTCGAACAGGGTGTCGCTCAGGTCGTCGTGGCTCAGGCCCTCGGCGTACCCGTCCGAGGCCGGCATGTACCCGAAGACACCGATCGAGACCGGTTCGAAGCTCGCGTCCCACACCGTGTAGGTGTCGTCGTCGTCCCGCTCGAATCCCCAGCTGGTGATGTACCCGTCGCCGCAGACGACGCCGGCGCCGTGCATGACCGAGGCGCCGCTGTACACGCTGAAGTCGCCGCCGCCTTCGGCCTGGTAGCGCGTGATGCATCCCCCTTCGAGGAACGTGAACACGCCGATCTCGACGGTGTATGCGCCGCCCCCGACCACGGCGAGGAGTTCATCGCCGCCGTACGTGAGGTCGACGTCGGCGAACCCGATCGCTCGGACACCGTGCACTCCGGCGCCGGGGACCTCGATCTCCGACTGAGCGCCGGTGGAGAACTCGACGCGCAGCTTCCAGGTGCCGTCGAAGTAGGACACGACGCGGTCGTTGTCGCCGCCGACGCCGTCGAGGTCGACCCAGAGTTCGTTGCCGATGGTGGCGTCGTCGGGCATCGGGGGCAGGCCGCACGTCAGGTCGTCGTCGGGCGACGCGAGGTCGTCGATGGGCTCGGGCTCGGGCGGATCGACCGGTTCGACGGTGAGGTCGTCGCTGCCGGGTTCCGGTGGTTCGACCGGCTCGTCAGCTGGTTCGCCGACGGCCTCGTCGGCGGTGGCCTCCGGCGGATCGACCTGCGTGGTCGGCGTCGGCGTGTCGGACTCCTCGTCGGCCACCGGCGCCGCCGGCGCGGTCGGCACCGAACTGGGTGCGGTGGTCGGTGCCGTGGTCGGTGCGGTCGCCGGTGACGGCGCCTCGGCCGTGACGACCGGTGCGGTGTCGGTGGTGGTGCCCGACGACGACAGGGTCGTCTCCGAGCCGCAGGCGGCTGCGACGAGCGTGATCGCGGCGACGGCGAGCGTCAGGCGGGTGCGGGAGGGAACGTGTGTGTGCTGCATACAAGAT
>CAXAWD010000101.1:0-9992 GCA_963972325.1 uncultured Acidimicrobiaceae bacterium | reverse complement strand
CGGTGCGGTCCGTCGGTTCGTCGAGAAGCCCGCACCCGGCGACACCGAGTCCAGCCTGATCAACGCCGGCACCTACGTGTTCGAACCGAGCGTGCTCGACCTGTTGCCGCCCCTGCAGCGGGTGTCGGTCGAGCGCTCCGTCTTTCCCGCCCTGGTCGAGACCGGGCGCCTGTTCGGCCTGTCGACCGACGACTATTGGCTCGATGCGGGCAGCCCCGAGCAGTATCTGCAGGCCAATCTCGATCTGGTCCGGGGCGTGCGCGGCGGCGGGGTCGATGGCGTCCTTGCCGACGCGGTCGTCCACCCCGAGGCCATCGTCGTCGAGAGTGTGATCGGTGCGAATGCCGTCGTCGGAGCCGGAGCCCGCATCACCGGTTCCGTGCTGTTGCCCGACGCCGTGGTCGAAGCCGATGCGGTGATCGAACGGTCGATCGTCGGCGGGGTGGTCGGTACCGGCGCCGTGGTCACGGCGGGGATCGTCGGGTCCGGTTACACCGTCGACGCCGGTGCGACCGTCACCGAACAGCGGCTGCCCGAGCCCCGCTGACGACAACCGGCGAGCGTTGCGGCGCGTCGACGGCCGAGCGGCCATGATGGGAACATGAATGTCGTCGTGGTCGGTGGAGCAGGTTTCATCGGATCCCACCTCGTCGACCGGCTGATCGCCGACGGCGACGCGGTCGACGTCGTCGACGATCTGTCACGGGGGAGTCTCGCGAATCTCGCCGAGGCACGATCGATGGTCGGATCGCTCAAGATCCACCATCTCGACGCCGGGGCCGATGAGTTCGCCTCGCTGATCGGGATGCGCTCGCCCGACGTGCTGTTCCATCTGGCCGCGATTCCGCGCGGCGCGCCGACACCGGCGGCGTTGGCACACGCGTTCAGCACCACGATGGCGGTGGTCGAGGCCGCCCGCACCCACCGGGTCGGCAAGATCGTCGTGGCGCTGCCCGCCTCGGCGCTCTACGGTCGTCCGGCGAGCCGGGACCTCCCGCTCAAGGAGCAGCCGCTCGAGCCACGTGGCACACGCGGCGTGGTCGCCCGTGCCACGGTCGACCTGTTGGCCGCCTATCGCGAACACGAAGCGCTCGAGTTCACCGCGTTGGCGCTCGCTCACGTGTACGGCGCTCGGCAGCGACCCGATGGCGGTGTGGTGGCCGCCTTCCGTGACGCGGCGCGCGAGCGTCGCTCGCCGACGATCACCGGGGACGGTCGTCAGACCCGCGACTTCCTCTACATCGACGACGCGGTCGACGCGTTCGCCAAGGCGGGCACCCGGGGGAGCGGCCTCGTGATCAACGTCGGGACCGGCGAGCAGACGTCGGTGGGTGCGCTCTGGACGGCGATCGCGGGGCCCGACGCTCCCGAGCCCGAGTACGTCCCGTCGCCGGCCACCGAGATCCAACGGTTCGCGGTCTCGCCGGTGCGGGCCCGGATCCATCTGTCGTGGTCGCCCTGGACCGATCTGTCCGAGGGCCTCGGGCTGATCGACTGAGCAGCCGCGTCAGGGGGCGCGGCGCCGGTCGTGTCAGCCGGTGGTGGTGAGGCATGCCCGGGCGAGCGCCTCGGCCCGCTCGGGCGACGACATGATCGACGGCGCCACCACACACCGCATCCCTGCCGCCTCGACCTCCGGGGCGAGTTCGGCGTCGATCGTGTCGACCACGAGCACGTCGGCGATCGGCGCGTAGTGCCGTGCGACACCGACGACCGATGCTTCCATGCCGAGTTCGGCGAGCATCCGGTCGGCCGGGCCCTTGAGCGCAGCACCGCCGACGATCGGTGAGACCGCGACGACGGTGTCGCGCCGGGCCGCGAGGGCGTCGTCGACGCCCGGCAGCGACCTGATCGGACCGATCGAGACGAGCGGGTTGGACGGGGCGATGACGACGGCGTCGGCGTTCGTGATCGCCGCCAAGGCCGCCGGTGTCGGGCGTGCCTCGTGCTCGAACCGCACCCCCGAGATCTCCACCCCGTGCCGGAGCCGGACGAAATAGTCCTGGAACGAGATCTCGTCACCGCCGTCGGCGAGCTCGATCCGGGTTCGGAACGGGTCGTCGGTCATCGGGAGCAGGGTGAGAGCGAGCCCCCAGGCCCGGGCGATCTCGGCGGTCACGGTGGTGAGGTTCGCTCCCTCGGCCAGACGGGCGGTGCGGTAGAAGTGTGTGGCGAGGTCCTGGTCGCCGAGGTTGAACCAGGTCGGCGCCGCGCTCGATCCCTCGGGGCGCACGTCGACGTAGCGGGCGAGGGCTTCCATCGCCCGCCAGGTCTCGCCGGCGAGCCCCCAACCACGTCCGGGATCGATCGCCTCGGCGAGTGTGTAGGCGATCGTGTCGATGTCGGGTGAGATCGACAAGCCGTGGAGCACGGTGTCGTCGCCGGTGTTGACGACGGCGGTGACATCGGTCGGCGGCACGGCGCGGACCATGCCGCGCAGCAGGCGGGCGGCGCCGACTCCACCGGCGAGCACGGTGACGGTCATCGTTCCTCCATCGCCCGTCGGTAGAGCGCCGCGAGGCCGTCGGCGGTGGCAGCCCACGAGAAACGGGCGAGGTTCTCGTGCCCGGCGGAGATCAGCGACAGTCGCGACACGGTGCCGTCGACGACGGCACCGAGCTGCTCGGCGAAACGGGTGGACGACCCGCCGGCGACGAGTGCCGCGCCGGCGCCGGCCACCTCGCTGACCGACCCGACGTCGGTGGCGACGACCGGTGTGCCGGCGGCCTGCGCTTCGAGGATCGGGAAACCGAAACCTTCGTCGAGCGACGGGTAGGCCAGCACCGATGCGTGGCGGAGCAACCAGGCCTTGGTCGTCGCGTCGACGGGACCGAGACGGTGGACCCGTGCCCGCACCGCCGGGTCGAGCACCTCGACGGCGAGGTCGATCTCGTGCGACTGGTCGCCCCGGGCGCCGGCGAGCGCGAGCCGGAGCATCGGCTGATCGTGCGCGAGTTCGCCGAACGCGGCGACGAGCGTCGGCAGGTCCTTGCGGCGCTCCTCGGTACCGATCGCCACGATGAACGTCGAACCGTGCAACGGTTCGAGTGCGGACGGGGTGGACGCCGGCAGCGCACCCGAGTGCGGCGGCGGCCCCAGATGCACGCTCACCACCCGGTCGGTGTCGAGCAACGTGCGCGCCTGTTCGGCCGTGGCGGCCGAACTCGTGTGGATCCAGGCCCCATCGGCGACGCGACGGCGGAGCGTCCGGCCGGCGCGCCGCACGAGCGGGCTCGCGGCGTCGGGGTGGGCGAGGAACCAGCAGTCGTACACGGAGATCACGGTCGGGCGAGCGGAGGGCGGTGCGACGTAGTTCGTGCCGTGCACCACGTCGGCCGGTCCGAGCCACCGGTCGGCACGGGGGCGGTCGACCCTCGACCACAGGTGCGAGGCCACGATCCCGGGCAGCGGGAGCTTGCGGTGCCCGGGATCGGGATCGCTCCGGAAGCTGACGAGGTACGGCGACAGGTGCACGTCGTCTCGCGCTCGAAGTGCGGTCACCAGGCCGTCGACCGCGACGGCGACGCCGGTCCGGTGCCCGTACAGCGGGCCGGTGTCGATGGCGACTTCGAGAGCAGGGGTGTTCATCATCGGGCCCGTTCGGCACCATCACGGTAGATCAGATCCGGTTGTGGATCACAGATGGCATCCCGAACGGTGTCCCGAAACCCGGGGTCGATGGCGAGTCCCCACTGGCGCAGCTCCCTAGACTCGGGCCGTCCGACGACGAAGGAGACAGCCGACCGTGCCACGCGCGTTCATCACAGGAATCACCGGCCAGGACGGTCAGCACCTCGCCGCCCTCCTGCACTCGAAGGGTTACGACGTCTACGGGATGGTCAAGGGCCAGAGCAACCCTCGCATCGCCGCCGTCCTCGAGGAGATGCCCTTCATCGAGACGATCCCCGGCGACCTGGCCGACCTGCCGTCGCTCGTCGCCGCGCTCAACATGGCGCAGCCGGACGAGGTCTACAACCTGGGCGCGATCAGCTTCGTGGCGCTCAGCTTCAACCAGGCCGAACTCACCGCCAACATCACCGGGCTCGGCGTGCTCCGCATGCTCGAGGCGATCCGGATGGTCGGCGGCAGCCAGAACAATCCGATCCGGTTCTATCAGGCGTCGTCGTCCGAGATGTTCGGCAAGGTCCGTGAGACCCCACAAACCGAACTCACCCCGTTCCACCCGCGCAGTCCGTACGGATGCGCCAAGGTGTTCGGTCACGACATCGTCGTCAACTACCGCGAGAGCTACGGTCTGTACGCCTGCTCGGGGATTCTCTTCAATCACGAGGGGCCGCGGCGTGGCATCGAGTTCGTCACCCGCAAGGTCACCAACGCCGCGGCCCGCATCAAGCTGGGCCTGCAGCACGAGCTCGTGTTGGGCAACCTGGACTCCAAGCGTGACTGGGGCTACGCCGGCGACTACGTCGAGGCGATGTGGCTGATGCTGCAGCAGGACGAGCCCGACGACTACGTGATCTCCACCGGCGAGACCCACTCGATCGAGGAGTTGGTGCAGCGTTCGTTCGCGGAGGTCGGCATCGACAACTGGCAGGACTACGTCCGCCAGGACCCGAAGTTCTTCCGGCCGGCCGAGGTCGATCTGCTGATCGGCGATTCATCCAAGGCGCGGGAGCAGCTGGGTTGGGAGCCCAAGGTCGACTTTCCGGGTCTGATCAGCATGATGGTCGCCCACGACCTCGAGGTCGAGGCCAAGAAGGCGGGCATCGAACTCTGAGCTGGGCCGGCCGGGTCAGTTCTCGATCGGCATGTCGGTGATGGCGTCCATCACCGAGTCGGGCGTCGGTGTCGCCCCGGCCTGCAGCTTGTGGCGCAGCGCCGCGATGAAGCACACGAGCGCGGCGATGCTCGACATGAGCAGACCGATCTCGATCCGGCGGAACAGCAGGTCGCTGCTCAGCCACGTGCCGACGACGAACATGACGACGCCGGCGCCCCAGCCCATCGCCACGAAGGCGTGGCCGCGCAGCGCGATGACGGCCTGCGCGGTGGCGAGCCCGGCCATGTAGACCGCGCTCGACAGCGCCAGCATCGCGAGCGTGCGCCCGCTCAGTTCGGCGTCGTAGAACGCCTCGATGACGAACGGTCCGATCAGGAAGGCGCCGGCGGTGCCGGCCACGCCGACGGCGACGACCAACTGCATGAGCCGTCGGAGGCCGCTGCGGAACTCGGCGAGTTCGTTTCGGGCCGCCAACCGCGACAACCGGGGGAGCAGCGCGGCCTGAACCGCTTGGAACAGGAACAGCGGGATACGGGCGAGCAGCACCCCGAACCCGAACCACACGACGAGCTCGCTCTCGGACTCGTCGGAGAGCAGGTTGGCGGTGACGGGCCCGGCGTTGAGGAGCGCGGCGGCGAACACGGTGCCGAGCAGGAGCCAGCCCAGGTTCTGCGTGACCTCGCTCCAGACGGCCTCGGGGCCGGGTTGGGTGCGCAGCTGGCCCCGGACTCCGACGGTGACGACCGCGACGAGCGGTGAGAGGGCGACGGCGAACGCGTAGGGGGCGGAGCTGTCGATCCCGAGTGCGGCGAGCACCAGGCAGGCGGCGATACGGATGACCCCGTCGGAGCCCATGACGAATGCGTACGAGCGGAACCGGCCGGTGCCGGCGCACACGCCGCGGGCGAGGTGGGCCGGCGCGTACGACACGAACGCCGTGGCGAGCGCGGCCATCATCCACCAGTCGCCGTCGAAGTAGTGGGTCGTGATCTGTGGACTGGCGATCAGCATCGCGACGAGCACGATGCCGGTGATGGCGCTCCCGAGGATGACGACACGGCGGACGACGGGACGCCCGCCGTGGCCCATCGCCTTGCGGTGCGACAGTGCCCGGCCGAGCTCTTGTTCGAGCGGCAGGAAGAAGCCTGGAGCGAGGGCGAACGTGGCGAACCACAGCGCCACGATCGGTTTGAACTCCTCTTCGCCGAGGGCGACCTCGCCGACCTTGAAGAACGCGTAGGTGGCGACGCCGGCGATGAGCAGCGCAGCACCCACGGGCAGGGTGCCCTCCGGGAGCGGTACGCGACGAAGCGCGGGGGTGGCGGGCGAGGACACGACGTCCTGAGGTTACCGGCCAGCCCCGCGCTCGGGCGGGACGCGGGTCACCGGGGGGAGTGACCCACGAGGGGGTCGATCAGGCGACCGAGTCGACGGCCTTGCGCACCTGAGCGGTGATCTGATTTGTCAGTTCGCGGCGCTGGGCGTCCAGTTTCTGGACGGTGACGACGGCGACGCCGACACCGGCGTAGGCGGCGTCACGGGCGAGGCCGACCACGCGGTCGGCGTCCGCCGGCAGCTCGGGGATCTCGAACTTGGGCAGGTCCACCTTGGGCAGATCGAACTTCGGGAGGTCCAGATTGCGGACGTCGAAGCGGGTGAGGTCGAGCTTGGTGAGGTTGATGTCGTTGACGTCGAAGTTCTTGAGGTCGTTCCAGTTGATCATGATGTGAGCTTTCTGAGGGATGATCCGGGTGGATCTCGGCGTGTTCCGACGTCATCGCCGGGTCGATTGCAAGTGTGCCAGGTGATGCTAACTTTTGCAAGCGAAATGCGAGTGAACGGCGTCACATCGTGCTGTGATGGGCGTCACGGCCGACATTCGACGGTGACCGTCTCCGGCTCGGCCGCGCCGCTAGCCTCGGTGCATCGTGGAGACGGACACCCAACTCGCGCCGTCGGTCGTGGCCGTCATGGTCGTGCACGAACCCGGCGACTGGTTCGACGTGACCCTCCAGTCGCTCGCCGACCAGGACTATCCGAACTTCCGGACGCTGTTCCTGCTCACCTCGGACGACGACGACGGCGAGCTCACGGCACGCATCCGCGACGTGATCCCCACCGCATTCGTGCGGTCGCTCGCCGGCAACCCGGGATTCGGCCCGGCGATCAACGAGGTGCTCCGGCTCGTCGAGGGCGACAACGGGTTCTTCCTGCTCTGCCACGACGACATCGCGCCGGCGCCCGACGTCGTGCGGCTGCTCGTCGCCGAACTCTTCCGCTCCAACGCCGGCATGGTCGGCCCCAAACTCGTCGACTGGGACGAGCCGAGGATGCTCCAACACGTGGGGCTCGGCCTCGACCGCTTCGGTGAGGTCGACCCGATCGTCGACCCGGGTGAGGCCGACCAGGAGCAGCACGACGCCGTCCGCGACGTGTTCGTGCTGCCGTCGGCGTGCCTGCTGACCCGTGCCGACCTGTTCCGGACGCTCGGGGGATACGACCCCCAGATCGGCTTCCACGGCGACGACGTCGATCTGTGCTGGCGGGCCCATCTCACCGGCGCGCGCGTCATCGTGGCGCCCGACGCGTCCGTCCGACATCGCGAGCGGTTGCCCGAGCGCCGACCCGACCTCAACCACCGCACGTTGCGAGCGCGCCACCGGATGCGCGCCGTCGCCACCCTGACCGGCGGCTCGCGTCTGCTCGGTCGGTCGATCCAGATGGTGCTGCTCACGCTGGTCGAGTTGCTCGTCGGGTTGTTCACCGGCCGGTTCGGTGAAGCGTTGTCGTCCGCTCGCGCGCTCGGTGGGTTGATCCCCCGCACCGCGTCGGTCATGTCGCGGCGTCGCGCGATCCGCGGGCAGCGCGTCGTGCCCGAGCGAGAGGTCCTCGGCCTGCAAGACCGTGGGAGTTCGCGCCTCACGTCGTACCTGCGCAGCAAGGACACCGAGACGTACGTCGGCGCGGAGTCGACCGTCCGCCGTTGGCGCGAAGCATCGTTCGGGCCGTTGCTCGCCTGGCTCTGCGTGGTGTTGGCGATCGTCATCGGCAGCCGCGAGTTCATCCGTGCCGGGGTGCCGCCGGTCGGTGAGTTCCTGCGTTTCCCGGCGAGTCCGTCCGATCTGTGGGCGGAGTACCGGGGTTCGTTCGACGCCCGGGGTTTCGGCGCTACCGCCGCGTTGCCGACCGGGTACGTGATCCTCGCCGTGGCGAGCGTCATCACGCTCTTCCACATGGCCCTGCTCCAGACGCTGTCGGTCGTCGGGCTGTTCCTCCTCGGAGCGATCGGCGCGTGGCGGCTCGCCACGGTCTTCCCGGTCAACCGGGCCCGTATCGCCGGCATGGTGGTCTACGTCGGGACCCCGCTCGTGCCCGGGCTCCTGAGCCGTGGCGACATGTCGGCCCTGATCTGGTACGCCGCGCTGCCGTGGCTGGTGCACCTCCTCCGTCGAGCGGCCGGCATCGAAACTGCCGACCCCGACGCCGACGTCCTCGATCTCGCCGACGGCATCATCGCCGCCGGGTTCCGCCACCGTGCCCGCGCGCTCGCCTTCCTGACGCTCGTGCTGGCGGCTGCCGCCGCGTTCGTGCCGGTCGTCATCGTGCTGTGGTCGGGCGTCGGTGCGTTGCTCGCAGCGGCGACGATCCTCGCCGGGAGTTCGTGGCGGGTCGCGCTGTGGCTGGCGGGGTCCACCGCGGTCTCGGTCGTCGCCGCCTTCGTGCTCAACATGCCGTGGTCGCTCGACTGGACCTGGAGCGCGCTCGTCGGGCCCGAGCAGGCCCGGCCGACCGGTCGTGGCCTGGCCGAGATCTCGACGCTGGCGCCGACCACCGACCGGTTCGCCCTGCTGGCCCTCGCCCTGTACGTGCCGCTGCTCGCGGCGATCTCGATCAGCCGCGCCTGGCGGCTCACCTGGAGCGTGCGGGCCGGTGCGCTGGTGCTCGGGTTCGGATCGCTCGCGGTCCTGTCCGAGCGCGGTTCGATCGACCTGGCGCTGCCGTCCACCTCGCTGCTGGCCGCACCGATCGCACTGGGCCTGGCACTGAGCGGTGCCGCCGTCGCCGGCGGGTTCGGTTCCGATGTGCTGCGACGCGGGTTCGGGTGGCGTCAGCCGATCGGCCTGCTCGCCAACGCCGGCGTCGTGGTCGGGTTGATCCCGGCGGTGGTCGCGATCGGCAACGGGGCCTGGCACACCCCCGACACGCCGATGGTCCGGTTGCTCGAGACCCAGATGCCGAGCGATCCGGCGGTCGGTGACTACCGGGTGCTGTACGTCGGCGATCCGGACGTGATCCCGGTGGTCGACGGCGAGTTCTCCGACGGCATCGCCTACGGCGTCGCCGATTCGGGCGACTTCGACTTCACCGACCGCTTCATCCGTCCGCGTTCGCTCGCGCACGATGCGCTCGAGCGGGCGTTGGGTTTGGTGGCCGACGGCTCCACGTTGCGGGCCGGGCGCATCCTGGCGCCGCTCGGTGTGCGCTACGTCGTCGTGCCCAAGACCGACGGAGCGGTGTCCACCGTCGACGATCCCGTGCCGGTCGCCGGCGGACTCGTGGCTGCGCTACAGAATCAACTGGATCTCGGGTCGGTGTACGGCCCGCCCACGATCGAGATCTTCGTCAACGAAGCGTGGATCCCCGTCGGCGCCCAGTTGACCGGCGCCACCGCCGACGCATCGCGGTTGGCCGGTGAAGATTCTCTGGCGCGCGCCGACCTGTCGCAGGCGGTGCCCTCGATGGTCGGCGCCGACCTGCACGAGCCGAGCGGCGTCAACGAGGTCGCGCCCGGCGTGCTGCACATCGCCGTGCCGTACGACGAGCGGGTCGAGCTGACGGTCGACGGTACGACCATCTCGCCCCGCCCGGGGTTCGGTGTCACCACGGCGTTCGACGTCACGCGGCCCGGCGTCGGTGTGCTGGCGTACCGCGACGACGCCGATCGCGCCTGGTGGCGCGTCGCGCAGACGATCCTCTGGCTCGCCGTGCTCGTCGTGGCGGCGGGTGCCCGATCGCCGTTCGGTCGTCGTCGTTCGGTCGAACTCGACGACGAGACGCTGATCGATCTGTCCGAGCCGTCCGGTGGTGCGATCGCCGGCGAGGCGTTGGCGCCGCCGGCCCCGGCGGACGACGCCGAGTTCGAGCTCGAGCACGACGTGGAGTTCGCGAGCGATGCGTTCGAACACGATCGGGTCCACCACGATCACGCACCGGAGGAGCAGTCGGCTCCCGTCGCGCCCGTCTGTCGCCC
>CAXAWD010000100.1:0-9998 GCA_963972325.1 uncultured Acidimicrobiaceae bacterium | reverse complement strand
CCCCGCTGCAGGTCGAGGGCCTGTACGCCACGCTGCTGGAACGAGGAGGTGCTGGCGGGAGAGCGCTTGCCCCCAAGACCGTCCGCAACTGCCACATCGTCCTCAGGCGGGCTCTCGCAGATGCCGAGCGCCTCGGGCTGGTGACCCGCAACCCGGCAGCGGCAGCGAAGGCGGTCGCGGCGCCGCGGGCCGAGCAGAACACCTGGTCGTCCGACGAGATCCAGCGGTTCTTCGACGCGGTGGCGGGGGAGCGGCTGTCGATGGCGTTCGTGCTGCTGGCCACGACGGGTATGCGGCGCGGCGAGGTGCTCGGCCTGCGGTGGGCGGACGTCGACTTCGATACCCGGGCGCTGTCGATCGTGCAGACGCTGACGACGGTGAGCAACCGTCTCCACATCGGCCCACCGAAGACCGGCAAGAGCCGTCGTCGGGTGTCGCTCGACACGGTGACGTTCGACGCGCTCAAGGCGCACCGCACACGCCAACTCGAGGAACGACTGGCCGCCGATGAGGTGTGGTCGAACGAGGCCGATCTCGTGTTCACCGACGAGCTCGGTGGCCCCGTCCATCCTGATCGGTTCTCGAAGTCGTTCGACCGGATCGTGCGCGATGCAGAGCTGCCCCGCATCCGCCTCCACGATCTGCGCCACAGCTACGCCACTCTGGCACTCAAGGCCGGCGTGCATCCCAAGGTCGTCTCCGAGCGTCTCGGCCACTCGACGATCGCCATCACCCTCGATCTGTACTCCCACGTCGCACAGGGCCTCGACGCCGACGCCGCGGAGCTCATCGCCGCTCGCATCTACGGAACGACGTCATGAGCTTCGCTGACGGCGAGCTGTACGAGCGGTCGTTCGATACGCCCGCCGGTCAAATCGACGTGCTCGCCGAGATCGTGGTGACTGGATCGACGGTCGAGCTACGCGACGTCGTGGTCTACCCGCGTGACGCGGTCCGACTGACGGTGTCGCCGGGGGAACTCCTCGGATGGGCCCGGCTGGCAGTGGCCGAGATCGCCGACGAGGGCTTCGCAGAACTCCGTGTCACGGGAACGCGCCTGACCGGCGCCAGTCCGGGTCGTAGACTCGACCTCACGATTCGGTTGCGAAGGGAGGAACCGTGAGCCAGGCACAAAGCACGCAGGCGGGCGATGTCGACCGCGGCGACTGGGACGCCGTCCTCGCTCAGCTCCGCTCCGACGGCTTCTCGCCGGTCGAATCGATCAAGGTCACGCGCGCCGTTCTCCACGTGAGCCTCGGTGAAGCCAAGCAGATCGTGCACACCAGTGAAGCGTGGTCCGACGCCCGCGACGATTTCGAGCAACTGCACGCGATCGTCGAGCAGTCGGCGAAAGAGCTGTAGCTCGGCACTCCGAGCGTTCAGGTTCCAGCTCACGGTTCGTCCTCCTCGTCGTCGCGGTTCTCGTCGCTCGGCGGATCTCCTTCGAGCATCGCCATGAAACGAACGACGGGCACCAGCACGCGCCGACCGAGCCGCACCGTCGGGATCTCTCGTCTCCGTGCGCAGAGGTACGCCGAGGTTCGCGAGATCCCGAGCATCTCGGCCGCCTCACCGATGGTGATCGTCACACGGCCCACCATGCCGCTCCCCCGGTTCCATCTTGCGCTTCACTTGCCACAACAACACATGCCTCTGAAATCGCGAATTTGTGACGCGATCGCACCAGGTTTCTTCGCGTTCTGTACATCTGCACCGGATGTGCCCGAACGTCGCGGCCGACCGGCCGCCGATGTGCAACTGGCGATGACTACGGGCCCGAAAGAGCCGATGCGCCCGCTCGTCGACAGAGGGGGAGCCGTAGCCCGGAGCGGCACGTCTCCGATCTCGTCCTTGCGTGCGAACGAAGGATCAATCGAGCATGTGCGGCCCTCTGAGGTGGTGAGAACCCACTCGCTCTGCACGGCTCACACCGATGAGCTGACGGAAGCCACACAGGCGGGCAGGTAGCAACCCGGGTAGTCATCCGTGACGTGTCGCGCCAGGCCCGACGACCCGCTGGAGCGGGAGGATCGTCGATCTGGACGGTCGGCCATCGGCGATGAAGCGTCATTACGTGCTATCGGGTCGAACGCTCGACCCGACCGACTTCGCCGGCGGTGCAGCGCGGCGGTGGACGATATCGCTTGCGATTATCGCACGGCCTCTTCGGTCCTCGCTGCGCGATCTGAAAACGCTTGGAATAGGCACGGTATAACTCTGGCAACGGTTGACTGGGCGACTGGGCTCTGTGAACGTGGCCCCATGGGACTTGCTGAGCCGAGATCGGACGGCCAGATGATTGCGACCCGCCGCCGACAATTGCTTACAGCAGCCGCGCTGGTGACGGCCGCGACGCTGTTCATCGCTGTAACGCCGGTGAACGCCCACTTTTTCGGAGGTCGTTTCGCTGACTCTCGCGATCACCACTTCGTCTCCCAAGAGGGCACGAACTACCACCATTTCATTCTCGACGACGCAATGACGGTCCAGATGGCGCACCTTGATGCCGTCACTGTGATGTGGGACGTCAAGCGTGCACGATTCGACTACGTGAGCTGGGTGGACCTGTATTGGTACGCAACTCCTGCCACGAACATGAGTTCTCCTACGACCGTGGCGTCAGTTGTTTGCCAGGTCGGAATCGGCTCGGATCGGTGCGATCGATTCAGGATGAAGTACAACGAGAACTACATCAACAATCCGTCAGCGGAGATTCGTCACGACGTGTGCCACGAGATTCTCCATTCGGTTGGTGCCGACGATGGTGGCTCGTTCTCCGACGGTTGCCTTGGTTCAAATCAGACGGCCACGAACATGAACTCGCACGAGATCGGACACATCGATGCGAACCACTAACCTTTCGAGGCTCACCGCTGGCCTTGCCGGGGCTGGGTGCCTTATCCTTGCTGGGTGCGGCACCTCTACGACCGGCGCCGACATCGCGGGCGAACGCGACCTCCCACTCGTCGCCGTCGGCGAGTCCAGCGATGCGCCGTCAGACTTGCCAGGCGTGTACGAGAGCAGCGACGTCGTGATCGTGGGCACTCTCGTAGATGTAAAGCCTCAACGGCGCTACTACGGTCCCGACCCAGAGGATGACCCCAACCAAGACGATCTCATCGAGGACGTCACTCTCGTCGTGCAGGTCGAGTCCACATTGAAGGGGACCGTTGAGGACCGAGTAGAGGTCTCCTGGAGCGCTTACAAGGCGAGCGGCCGACAAGTTTCGGACCGAGTTGCCCAGCTCGTCGTCGGCAACGTCACCTTGAATGAGCGTCAAGTCGGGGGACGCTACCTAATGTTCCTCAGAGAGTTCGGTGAGCCCTGGGGAAACCGGCCAGCAAACAACGACGCTGGAGTCATGGAACTCGACACGGGCGGCGTCGTAAGCGGTCAGGTCTCAACTGCGTTCGAGCCCTACCGGGGAGAATCTATCGACGACGTTCTCAGGCAGGCAACAGAGGGCTAGGGATGAAAGCGACGGAGGCTGCGAACACAAGGCACTGCCGCAAAGTCGTTTGCGCGCGTAGCCTGGATGCTGGCTATGGGCCTGACCCGAACGAAGAGCCGGGTGTACAGGGTGAGCGCCGGTCACACGGACCTCGCTGACGTCGGTCCGATTGCCCGTGCGCTCGCTGTGAGCGCAAGGCTGTGGCTGATCGAGGCCACCCCAGGACGTCTACACAAGCACTTAAGACCACCACCAACTTAGTAGTTGGGCCCACTCGATATTGCGCCGCAGAATCCCGGCGCACGTTTCGGCGAGGTCGTGCGATAACGGCCCAACCGTGGCGCCGCAGTATCCCGGGCATATCCGACCAAGTCGCGCGCCGCATACTCAAGGTGGCGCTTGCACCGAGGAGACGTTGGTCGCGTGTCACATTCGTGTCACGGGATCAGCCGAACGCGGCGGTACTCGACAGCATTCGAGGAGACCCGCCGGACACGTCGTCCCAGCTCAACGCACTGCCCTGCACGCGATGGCACTGGCCGGCACGGCCTTCTCGAACTTAAACCCCCCTTCCATTCACGTGGAGTACGGGTTCGAATCCCGTCCCGGGCACTCGGACTCCCCGGCGGTCGACCGCGTCGATCGCGTCAGGAGACGGTGGCCTCCCCGTCGATCGTGCCGAGGGTGGCGATCGCGTGGTCGATCGCCCAGACCACGTCGTGTCGCGAACCGTGCTCGATCGCCGTGGCAACGGCAGCCGAACCGATGCGATGCTCGACGGTCTCCCTGGCCTCGTCGAGGAGTACCGACTCGGATCCGTACGTCGACTTCACCGTCGGGTTCGACAGGGCGCCGAAGAGCACCATCGCCGGCTCGTCGTGACCGGTCCTCACCAACAGCTGGATCACGTTGCGCAGTGCCGTGATGCCGTGGGTATGGCTCCGGGTCCGCCGGTACTGAGCGAGCAACGGGCCGAATGCCGCGACCGCGTCGTGCACGTCGCCGGTCCTCGCCCTGACCGCGAGGGCCGACACCTGGGCGACGCTGACCACGAGGTGACTGCCGACGGAGACGCCGAGGTCGATCGCACGGTCGAGTTGCACGAGTGCGTCGTCGTCACGACCGCTCGCGGCCAAGACCTCGCCGCGCACGTACGCCGCCCACGCCGCGCTCGTCGGCGAGTCGAACGACTCGGGATCGACGAGCGAGAGCGCGGCGGTCGCCTCGTCGAGCCGACCCGAATACACCAGCGCGAGCACGCGGCTGGCGGCCCCGAGTGCTCGTGCGGCGGAATCGTTCGAGCGGTCGGCGAGATCGAGGAGGGCTGCGCCGTGCCGTTCGGCGGCGTCGAGGTCGCCGACGTACAAGCCGACGTTGGCGAGCGTGTCGTTGGCGCTGGACACGACGCGGACGTCGTCGCTCGCGAGGGCACGTCCTGCATGGTCGGTGGCGACCTCGTAGTCGCCCCGATTCGACGCCTCGGCAGCGACCGCAGCACTCGCTGCGAGGGCGACGGGGTCGTCGGGGCCGTGGAGTTCGAGCACCTGTCTCGCCCAGGTCGCCGGCTCCGTCCACTGCCGTTCCTGGGCGTGTGACAGCAACGCCGCGGTCAGTTCGGCAGCGAGCGGTGGGGCAGCGGTCCGGGCCCAGCGGTGGGCGGCGCGGATCTCCGCGACCAATCCGTCGATGCGGGCCGCAGCGTGTGGTTCGGCGGGTGTGCTCAGTGCCGCGGCCGCTTCGGTGACGACCATGGTGATGTGATGTGCGTGCCGCGAGTCGATCGCCGCAGGGCGGCGGGTTGCCGCGGCGGCCTTGACGGTCTCGAGCAGGCGATAGCGGGTCGGTTGTCGCGACGTGTCGGTCGCGACCAGTGACTTTGTCGACGAGCCCGGCGAGCGGGCCAACGGCCAGTTCCGCCGGATCGGCGTCGACGATCGCGGCGACGTCGTCGACGGCCACCGCGCCGGCGAACGTGGTGAGCGCGGTGAGCAGGTCACGTTCGTCGTCGGCGAGGAGGTCTTCCGACCAGGCCACGAGCGCTCGAACCGTGCGGTGCCGGTGGTCGGCGGTGCGGTCGGACGACCGGAGGAGATCCAGCCGCTCGCCGAGCAGGTCGGCGAGGTCGACCGCACCGATCGTCGGCAACCGGGCCGCCGCCATCTCGATCGCGAGCGGGAGCCGGTCGAGGCTGGTCAGGAGCCGAGCGATCGCGGGTTCCTCGTCGTCGGACCAGTGGTAGTCGGGCGCAACCGACTGCGACCGATCGAGCAGGAGCAGCCGCGCCGGCTGATCGGCGAGCGGGGCGACCGGCCAGACCCGTTCGTGCGGCACCGCGAGCCATTCGCGACTCGTGGCCACGAGGCGGACGCGCCCGTCGAGCCGCAGGATCGATGCGACCAACCGGGCGGTCTCCGCGAGCACGTGTTCGCAGTTGTCGAGCACCACCACGGCATCGAGGTCGGCGATCGACGCGACGAGGGCGCTCTCATCGTCGCCGACGACGTCGTCGAGTCCGGTGCTGCGCCGCAGCGCGTGCACGACACTCTGCGGGTCGCCGATCGGTGCGAGCTGCACGACCTTCACGCCGTCGGCCCGATGTTCGCCGCACCGGCGGGCCGCCTCGAGCGCGAGCGTGGTCTTGCCGACACCACCGGGGCCGACGAGGGTCACGAGCCCGGAACGCTCGACGAGTTCGACGACACCGACGATGTCGGCATCGCGGCCCAACAATCCGGTCGAGGCGGAAGCACGGCCGCGACCGACCGGCGGGTGCGGGTCGTCGCCATCGATCGAGGCGACGAACCGATATCCGCGCCCGCGGAAGTTCTTCACCACTTCTTGGCGGACACCGTCGTCACCGAGCGCCTGCCGAATCTCCTTGATCCGGGTCGTGAGCGCTGATTCCGACACGAACTGGTCGCCCCAGACCCCGTCGAGGAGCTCGGCCTTCGGGATCACCCGATCACGGTGCGACAACAGGTAGGCGAGGAGATCCAACGCCTGTGGTTCGAGATGCTGTTCGACACCGCCGCGCTCGACCGTGCGCGTCGCGACGTCGACGACGCAGTCACGGAAACGGACCATGCCGGCCATTCTTGCCGCTCGGACACGTCACGCAGCGACGGATTCCCGACTCGGGATCGTCGGCCGGTCGATCTCCACCCAGTCCTCAGGTGATCCTCAAGCTCCCCATCGATCGCTGTCGCACGATGGCACACGCACCGGCACCCGAACCGGCGAAACGACCACGACGACCCGACCACGACGACACGATCCCGACGACACGAACGGACACCGACCCACATGACATCGAACCTCGATGACCACCTCACCACGATGCTCCACGAGCAGATGCCGCTCGCGCGCTATCACCAGATCCTCGGAGTCGCTACCGACGCCGACACCGTGGTGATGGCGGGGCAGTGGCGGCCGGAGTTCTGTGGGGCCGGTGGGGTGCTGCACGGCGGATACCTCATGGCGATGGCCGACGGTGCCGGCGCCACGCTCGCGTTCGTCAACCTGCCCCCGGGCGCGTCGACCACGACGATCGAGTCGAAGACCAACTTCTTCCGGCCGGTCACGGCCGGGTCGGTGCACGCCACCGCGACGGTGGTCCACAAGGGACGCACCACGATCGTCGTGCAGACCGACATCACGAACGAGGACGGCGCGCTCGTCTCCCGAACGGTGCAGACCCAAGCGGTGCGGCCGGCATGAACGGCGCAGCACACGCGACCAGCGTGGCGATGGGGCGAGCCCGTCACGCGCGGCACGACGTCGTGGTGCGCGGCCCTCACGATCGCCGGTCGGGTTGCGATGGCTCGCCGGCGGCACCTGCGCGCTGCCGACCCGAGAAGGGCTGACCCATGACGACCGATGACCTTCCCAGGTACCTCGACGCTGCCCGGGGGCTCGTTCCGACGCCGCGGGCCGATGCCGAGCGGGCGGTGGCCGCCCTCGGCACGATCGTGGGCGTGTGGGCCCACCCCGACGACGAGGCCTACCTCTCGACGGGGATCATGCGACTGGCGCTCGAGAACGGACAGCGGGTCGTGTGTGTCACCGCGACACGAGGCGAACTCGGCACCTCGGATCCGTTCACGTGGCCACCCGATCGGCTGGCGGCGACCCGAAGTGCCGAGCTGGCGGCATCGCTCGCGGCCATCGCCCACGGGCTCGACCATCACATCGAGCATCACTGGCTCGACCATCGCGACGGCGGCTGCGCCGAGATTCGCCCGGAGGTCGGCGCAGCCCAGATCGGCCACGTCCTCGATCGTGTGGCGCCGGACACGGTGATGACGTTCGATCAGGGTGGCCTCACCGGCCACACCGATCATCGAGCCGTGGCCGAGTGGACGACGCTGGCGACCGGCGACCGGCCGGGGATCAGGCAGCTCGATGCGGTGGTCCCGCAGTCGTACGTCGACTACTTCGACGGGCGTTTCGACCTGGGACCGCTCTTCTACGACGGGTACCCGAAACCGGTCGACGACGCGGCGCTGGACCTCGATCTCGTGCTCGGCGACGAGCTCTGGCACGTGAAGGATCGTGCGCTCCGAGCGCAGGCGACACAGGCCGACGAGGTGATCGAGATGCTCGGTCCCGGCCTGTGGAAGGACCTCAACCTCGTGGAGGCGTTCGTCGAACACCGCCACTGATCACCACGACATCACCGAGACCACCGAGAACAACCAGAACACCGACAACCATCAACCCAAGAAAGCAGATGACACGATGACCATCACACCGACCTCCGCTCCCGTCGAGCAGACCATCTCGGACGAGGCGCTCGAGGCGTTCGCCGACAAGATCTTCACCGACACGCTCGGCGCCCTCAACACGTTCGCCACCGGCATCGGCGTCGAACTCGGCTGGTACGAGGCCCTCGCCGCTGCCGACTCGCTGAGCGCCGGCGAACTCGCCGCCGCCACCTCGACCGACACCCGCTACGCCAGGGAGTGGCTCGAGCATCAGACCGTCGGCGGCTACCTCGGCGTGATCGACGCGGCCGCGGAGGCCGACGATCGGCGCTACTCGATCGCGCCGGAGGCGGCCGAGATCCTGGTCAACCGTGACAGCATCGCCTACATGGCGCCGTTCCCCGGCCTCGTCACTTCGCTCGGGCGGAGCCTCCCGGAGCTGACCGAGGTGTACCGGACCGGTGCCGGCTTCGGATGGCACCAGCACGGCGACGACGCCCGGTGCGGGCAGGCGGAAGCCAACCGGCCGATGTTCCTCAACCTCCTTGGCCAGGAGTATCTGGCGTCGGTCCCCGAGGTCGATGCCGCGCTGCGCAGCGGTGGCACGGTGGCCGACATCGGCTGCGGCCTCGGCTGGTCGTCGATCGGCGTCGCGCTCGCGTACCCCGAGGCACGCGTCGACGGCTACGACATCGACGGTCCGTCGGTGGATCTGGCTCGCGCCCACGCTGCGGAAGCGGGCGTGTCCGACCGGGTCCGGTTCCACTGCATCGACGCCGGCGACCTCGATGCAGACAGTTACGACGTGGTGCTCGCGCTGGAGTGCGTGCACGACATGTCCGACCCGGTTGCCGTGCTCTCGGCGATGAAGCAGATCGTCAAGCCGACGGGCACCGTCATCGTGATGGACGAGCGGGTCGGCGACCGCTTCACCGGCGAGCCCGACCCGGTCGAGCAGTTCATGTACGGCTTCAGCCTCATCTGCTGCCTGCCCGACGGGCGCAACGCGGCGCAGTCGGCCGCGACCGGCACCGTGATGCGCCGCTCGACGTTCGAGGGCTACGCGACCGGGGCCGGGTTCTCGGCCGTCGACGTGCTGCCCATCGACAACGACTTCTTCCGCTTCTACCGGCTCGCCCAGTGAGCGGATGACGGCAGCAGCGGGCCGCGGGTGGGTCGGACCGCTGCTGCATCCCTCGGCCGAGACCGGCGGCGGCTCAGGATCGAGCGGCGGCTCGGTCGAGGTGGGCGGCGAGGTGGGCGGAGAGCTCCTGCGCATCCGGGCCGACCCCGTCGATGAAGCTCGACTTGCGGCGTCGGAGGAACGGGAGCCCGTCGCCCGTCGCCGACTCAGCCAGCGGCAGCCGTCGGCCCGGGAGGAGGTTCGGCGGCGCCGAGGTCGTCATCGACGGGCTGGAACAAGTCTTCGATCGTTGTGTCGAACACGCTGGCCAGGCGGAACGCCAGGGGAAGGCTGGGGTCGTATCGACCCTTCTCGAGCGCATTGACGGTCTGGCGGCTCACGCCGAGGAGGTCGGCCAGGTGGGCCTGGCTCCAGCCGTTGACGGCCCGGCGTTCCTTGAGTCGGTTCTCCATCAGCGCACCCCCCGAACGAGCAGCGTGCCGCTCCATGCGGTCATGCCGACGCCGAAGACGAGCCACCCCCCGAACGTCCACGCCACGCCGATCCCGCCCAGGAATCCGAGCGCCATCGATGCGATCATCGAAGCACCGAAGCCGAGCGCCATGCATTCGAGCATGACGATGCGTCCGTACTCGTCGGCGCGCTGGACCGCACGGTAGAGGGCGAAGGCCACGCCGACCATCGGGAGCACCGGGAGGAG
>CAXAWD010000099.1:0-10084 GCA_963972325.1 uncultured Acidimicrobiaceae bacterium | reverse complement strand
CTGGTCGCTTGTGGAGGGCGCGCTTCGATGCGAGTGAGGGAGCGCCAGCGAGTGAACGGTTGTCCGCGGCCTGCGTGGCCGGGGAACGCTACAGATGGCGGGACGGCGGCGTGATGACGGGAGTTGACGTGAAGAACGATCTGTTGGACATCGTCGACGGTGTGGTCGCCCAGGCTCGGCCGGGCGAGCATGTCGAGGCGTTCGTGTCGCGCGGCGGCGAGACCGAGGTGCGCGTGTACGAGGGTGAGGTCGAGCACTTCGTCGCGGCGCAGGCCGAGGGCATCGGCGTGCGCGTCATCCGTGACGGCCGCACCGGCTTCGCCTACGCGGGCACGCTCGAACCGTCGGCCGTGGCCGAGGTGCTCGCCGACGCCCGCGACAACGTGCAGTTCGGCACGGTCGACGAGTGGGCCGGCCTGGCCGAACCCGACGGGGTCGAGGCCACCGACCACGCGCTGTGGAACGACGAACTCGCGGAGTTCCCGACCGACCGCAAGATCGAGCTCGCCAAAGAACTCGAACGCCTGACCACCGGTGCCGACACCCGGGTCCGGATCGACGACTCCAACTACGCCGACGCGTTCGGTGAGGCCGCCGTGGCGACCACCACCGGCATCCGGCAGTGGGGTCGGGAGAACGGTTGCTACGTCAGCATCTCCACCCTCGCCGACGACGGCGACGAGACCCAGACGGGGTTCGGGTTCAGCGTCGGGCGCACACCCACTGCACTCGACCTCGACCGGGCGGCCGACGAGGCCGCCGAACGGGCCACTCGGCTGCTCGGGGCGACCAAACCGGCCTCGGCCCGCACCACGGTCGTGCTCGACCCGTTCGTCACCGCCCAGTTCCTGAGCATCATCTCGTCGACGCTGAACGGCGAGGCGGTCGTCAAGGGCCGGAGCCTCTTCAAAGACCGACTCGGCGACGAGGTGGCCCCCGCGTTCGTCAATCTGGTCGACGACCCGACCAACCCGCTCGCCTACACGGCGACCGACGTCGACGGTGAGGGTCTGGCGGCCCGTCGCAACGCGCTGATCGCGAACGGTCGGCTCGAGATGTTCACCCACAACTCGTACTCGGCCCGTCGGGCAGGCACCGTGTCGACCGGCAACGCGATCCGGGGCGGCTTCAGCGGTACCCCGGGTGTCGGCGCATTGGCACTGTCGCTCGAACCCGGCTCGCGGTCGCAAGACGAGATCGTCGCCGGCATCGACCACGGTTTGCTGGTGCAGAGCGTGACCGGCATCCACTCGGGCGTCAATCCGATCAGCGGCGACTTCTCCACCGGCGCCGCGGGGCTGATGATTCGCAACGGCGAGGTCGGCGAACCGGTCCGCGAGTTCACGATCGCGTCCACGTTGCAGCGCATGTTGCTCGACATCGTCGAGGTCGGTGGCGACATCGACTGGCTGCCGATGCGGGCGGCGGGCGTCAGCCTGGTGATCGACGACGTCACCATGTCGGGCGCGTAGGACCGAGCGTTCACCAGAGGTCGGCGGGGCCGCGTACGGCGAGGCCGTACGACTTCGCCCGGCTCGAATCCAACACGACCTTCGACGGTCGGGTGAGGCCCGACTCGGCGATCGTCGAGAACCGCAGGCGTGACTCGTCCCAGCCGTGGCGGCGGGCGGTCATCACCGCCAACGTCGCTCGGCTGAACGCGCCGGGCCCACCGAGATGCAGCGGGCCGCGGACGTCGGGCATCGTCGCCAGGTCGACGAGCGACGCGGCGAGGTCGCCGACCAACACGGGGCTCCGCACCTCGTCGGTGAAGAACGTGGTCGCCGATCGTCCGGCGATCGCGTCTCCCACCGCCCGTTCGTGCACCGACAGCTCGTCGCGGCCGTAGATCAGCGAGGTGCGGACGATGGCCGCGCCGGGGTCGATGCGGGTGACCTCGGTCTCCGCGTCGGCCTTGTCGCGGCCGTAGTCGTTCACGGGGGAGGGCGGGTCGAGTTCGGTGTACGCCGCGATCTGGCCGGCGAACACGGCGTCGCTCGACACGTGGACGAGGCGAGCGCCGACGGTGACGGCAGCCTCGGCGACGTTGGCGGAGGCATCGACGATCGCCGCCCGGTCGCCCCGACGGTATGCGGTGTGGATGATGGCGGCCGGTTTCCAGTCGCGGACCATCGCGAGGACCGTGTCTCGGTAACGGAGATCGGTCGAGCCGGAGCCGGGCGCGATCACCTCCCAGGACTGACTGGCGGGGCCGTTGACGATGTGGCGACCGAGGAACCCCGACCCGCCGGTGACGAACAGACGGCGGTGGCGTCGGGGTCGCATCGTCATGTTCGGGATCGTAGGGCGATACGGTCCTCCGACGATGCCGATCCTCCACGCCATCGTCCTCGGGCTCGTCCAGGGTCTCTCCGAGTTCCTCCCGATCTCGTCGAGCGGTCACCTCGTGCTCACCCGCTGGTTCTTCGGCTGGGACGAACAGCCCGACGACGTGACCAAGGCGTTCGACGTGGCGCTGCACTTCGGCACGTTCGTCGCCGTGGTGCTGTACTTCCGCCACGACCTGGTGCGGTACGTGCGCGAGGGCGTGCGGCTGATCTGGAACCGCGAACGCCCGATCGACGCCGACGGACGGGTCGCCTGGCTCCTGGTGGTCGCCACGATCCCGGCCGCGCTCGTGGGTGCGTTGTTCGAAGACTGGATCGACGAGCGGTTCGGTACCCCCAACATCATCGCGATCTCGCTGATCCTGTTCGGCGTGCTGCTCTGGTGGGCCGACCGTGCCGCAGGGCGGCGGGCGGTCGACGACTTCCACACCCGCGACGCTCTGCTGGTCGGCGCCGCACAGGCGTTGGCGCTCAACCCGGGCACGTCGCGGTCGGGCATCACGATGACCGCCGCACGGCAGATCGGCTTCGACCGCGATGCCGCCGTGCGGATCAGCTTCCTGATGAGCCTCCCGGTGATCGCCGGAGCCGTCGTGCTGAAGGTCGGCGGGCTGATCGTCGACGGTGTGCCGGACGGTTTGATCACCCCGATGATCGTCGGGGTGCTGACGAGCTTCGCCGCAGGTCTGGCAGCGGTGTGGGGCACGCTCCGGCTGGTGCGCACCCGGAGCTTCACGCCCTTCGTCGTGTACCGGGTCGCGCTCGGTGTGGTGGTGCTCGTGGTGGCCGGCGCCGGCTGGCGTTGATCACGGGATCAGCAGCAGCGTGACGCCCTGGTGCGTCGCGAGGGCGGCGATCGCCGGAGCCTCGTCGCTCGGCACGGCCACCAGCGACGATCCGTCGTGGTGGCCGACGACCACGGCCTCGGCGCTCAGTACCACGCCGTCGCCCACGACGCGCACGCGGTCGCCGAGCGCGGCGCCCGACACCGGCGACTCGTTGACGGGCACCGCCAACCAGCCGATCGGGGTGAGCGACTGCGGGCCGAGGGTCGCGACGACGTCGGTGGTGTGCACGACCCGGCCCGCCGCGAGGAACTGCCGTACTGCGAAGCCGTCGATCGTGCCGGTCGCGTCGACGGCGCCGTCGGGCACCATCGCCTCGGGCAGCTCGACGCGGTCGGCGGTGAGCCGGTCGCCCGGTACGTGGTCGGCACCCGCGACCCACACCGTGCGGGTGACGCCCCAGGCGGCGCGTTCGGCATCGACCCGGTCGGCCCGGGCGAGCGTCGAGGCGCCGGCTCCGACGGCCGCGACCGCGACGACGAGCCAGTAGATCCACGGTCGCTTCACGAGCGCGCGGCGCAGTGCGACCGCGCCGGACGACAGCGCTGACGGGGAAGACATTCGAACCCTCCTGATCGGTGAGATGCAGCAGGGGAAGTCGGTGGCACAGACGCTATCCGTGTGACCGGCCGGCCGTGCGGCCGTCAGTCGATCGCCGGGATCGCGGCGTGGAGCAGGTCGCCGAGCCGCTCGACGTTGGAGTTCATCACGCGCAGCACCGCCGACATCGTGACGGGCTCGTGGCCGTCGACTCCGGCGTCGTAGTCGGTGACGAGCGCGACCGTGGCGTACGGCAGGCCGGCCTCGGCGGCCAACACCGCTTCGGGATAGCCGGTCATGTTGACCACCGACCAGCCCATCTCGCGGAACCAAAGGCTCTCGGCGCGTGTGGAGAAGCGGGGCCCGTTGATGATCACCATCGTGCCGCCGTCGTGGACCGGTTGCCCGATCGCACCCGCGGCATGCAGCAGGTGGCCGCGCAGGTCGGCGTCGTACGGTTCGGCGAACGACTGGTGGTGGACCGATCCTTCGGACCCCGGCGTGCCGTCGGGGGCTCCCACGTCGTGGAACGTGTCGGCCCGACCGTTGGTGCGGTCGACGAGCTGGTCGACCACCACGAAGTCGCCCGGGTGCAGGTTGGGGCGGAGCGACCCGCAGGAGCACGGCCCGATCAGCGACCGGACACCCAGCGAGGCCATCGCCCAGACGTTGGCCCGGAACGGCACCCGGTGGGCGGTGTATCGGTGCCCGGCACCGTGCCGCGGGAGGAACGCCACGCGGCGGCCTGCGACGTCACCGACCCGGATCGTCGCAGCCGGATCGCCGAACGGGGTCTCGACGGCGACGTCGACCGCGTCGTCGATGAAGTCGTAGAAGCCGGAACCGCCGATGATCCCGATCTCCGCACCCAGCTCGGAGGCCCGATCGCTGAGTGGGATGAGCACGGCTCAGTCGCTCGACGTACTCGACGAACTCGAGGTGCTCGCAACGGTCGCCGCGGAGCTGTCGGAGCTCTTCGACGACGAGTCGGATTTCGTGGACGAATCGGACGTGGTGGACGAATCGGAGCTCGACGACGTGTCGCTGCTCGTGGAACCACCGGTCTTCTTCTTCGACGAGCGGTTGTCGGTCTTGTAGAAGCCGTCGCCCTTGAACGTGACCCCGACCGGGAGGAAGACCTTCTTGACCGGCATCGTCTCGCCGGTCTCCGGGTGTGCGTACTCCGTCAGGGTGTCGTCGGTGAACGACTGCTGGACCTCGATGGTCTCGTCGGTGTCGATGAACTTGTACACGTAGGTCGGCATGGCGTTGCACAAGATATCGGCCGGCCGGCCCGACGTCACGCCCGAACGGGTGATCGTGCCAGGCTCCCCGTCTGCGTCGGCGGGGGCCGATAACGTCCGGCCCATGCAGGTTCGCAGTGCCGTGATCCCCGCCGCCGGAATGGGAACCAGGTTTCTCCCGGCCACGAAGGCCGTTCCGAAGGAACTGATGCCGATCGGCGACACACCCGCCATCCAGATCATCATCGACGAGGCACTCGGTGCAGGAATCGATCACATCGTCGCCGTCAGCAGCCGCAGCAAACCGGCGATCGAGGCGTACTTCGCTCCCGACGCCGACCTGATCGAGGCGTTGAAGGAGAAGGGGAAGGACGACGTCGCCGAGCGACTCGCGAGCATCGGCCGCGACTGGCGCGTGACCATCGTCTACCAGGACAACCCGCGGGGGCTGGGCCATGCGGTCGGCTGCGCCCGCGAGGCCGTCGGCGACGCGCCGTTCGCCGTGCTGCTGCCCGACGAGCTGATGGGCGACTCGTCGCTGCTCGCCCAGATGAACGGCGTGTGCGCCAGCACCGGCGGCAGCGTCGTCGGGGTCAAGCAGGTGCCGCGCAACGAGGTCAGCTCGTACGGCGTGCTCGCGCCCTCGGGCCCGATCGACGACGACGGGGTGATCCCGGTCCGCGACCTCGTGGAGAAGCCACCGGCCGCCGAGGCGCCGAGCGAGTACATCATCATCGGTCGGTACGTGTTGACGCCCGACGTGTTCGACGAGATCGAGCAACTGACGCCGGGTAGCGGCGGTGAGCTCCAACTCACCGATGCGCTTCGTGCGCAGGCAGCGCGATCGCCGTTCTCCGGTGTGTTGTCCGACATCGACCGCTACGACACCGGCAACCCGGTCGGGTTCCTCGAAGCGGCGATCGCGTACGCGCTGAAGGACCGAGAGATGTCCGAGCCGATCCGTCGGTACATCGGCACGCTCTGACCGTTACCGAACGCGACGGAACCGCTCGCCGAGGTCGAGCGGCAACCCGTATGCATCGACCTCGAACTCGAACGTGACGCCGTCGTGCTCGTATCGCCAGCCGCGGGCAGACCGGCGCTCGTAGCGCACCGGTGACGCCACGACGCCGAGCGTCTCGACGTCGACGTGGAGGACCGAGATCTCGGCCGTGTCGCCGACCTGCAGTGGGAGTCGTCGGATCGGGATCGTGTGCGTGAACGGCGAGTCGCGTACCGCCAGGTCGGTGGCGCCGTCGAGGTCGGGCCGATGCGCCCCGTTGACCTCGCCCCACCGGCCGTGGCCGTCGGTGCCGAGCCAGAGATCGGCCTCTTCGAGGTCGCGGAACAGCAGGAACTGGCTGACATGCCATTGGGCGGTGAGGCGCAGCACGTAGTCGACCCGTTCGGCGTCGGCGTGGCCGCCGGCGGTCCAGCCCTCGTTCTCCCAACGGAGCGTGACGTCGTGGCCGTGCTCGCCCGACTCCCACCGTGCCGTGAACCCGTCGGCGGGCAGTGCGAGGTGACCGGTGACGTCGCTGCTCATCGGGCCAGTCTGCCGTGACACCGTGGCGAGCGGTACCGTGCCCGGTGTGACCCCGCTCGAGGATGCCCAGTCGTTCGTGATCGGCGCCTGCCCGCCGCTCGCCCCCGTCACCGTGCCGTTCGTCGATGCCGAAGGATGTGTGCTCGCCGACGACGTCGTCGCCGCCGAAGAGGTGCCGCCGTTCGACAACACGGCGGTCGACGGGTACGCCGTGCGGGCGGCCGACACCGCGAACCCGCCCGTGGAACTGCCGGTGGTCGACGAGGTCGCCGCCGGTGCCGCGACCGACCGTCGACTCGGCGCCGGTGAGGCGATCCGGATCATGACCGGCGCACCGATGCCGGCCGGTGCCGACGCCGTGGTCATGGTCGAGGAGACCGAACGCGTCGGCGACGACCGGGTGCGGATCGACACGTCGGTCGAGGCGGGCGCCGCCGTGCGACGCGCCGGCGACGACGTCCGCCCGGGCGACCGGTTGTTCCCGGCGGGCACCGAGGTGACCCCGGTGATCGTCGGCGTACTCGCGAGCATCAACGCCCGCACGGTGTCGGTGGTGCCGCGGGCTCGGGTCGCGGTGCTGTCGACCGGTGACGAGCTGGTGGAAGACGGCGGGCCGCTGGCCCCCGGCCAGATCCGTGAGAGCAACCGCAAGATGCTCACCGGCATGCTGCGCGAGAGCGGGTGCGACGTCATCGATCTCGGCAACGTGCGCGATGACGAGGCGGCACTCGAGGAGGTCTTGCGCGACGCCGCCGGACGGTGCGACGCGATCGTCAGCAGCGGCGGTGTGAGCATGGGCGACTACGACGTGGTGAAGGCGGTGCTGGGTCGCGTCGCCGACATGCACTGGATGCAGATCGCGATCAAACCGGCCAAGCCGTTCGCGTTCGGCACGCTCGACGGCACCCCGATCTTCGGACTGCCGGGCAACCCGGTCAGCTCGATCGTCAGTTTCGAGATGCTCGCCCGACCGGCGCTGCGCCGGATGATGGGCCATCGTCGACTCGCCCGCCAGAGCCTCGTCGCGATCACCGACGACGGCCTCGGCCGTCGACCCGACGGCAAGGTGCACCTGATGCGGGTGCTCGCCGAGTTCCACGACGACGGCCGCTGTCATGTTCGGTCGGCCCGGGCGCAGGGCAGCCACCAATTGGCCGCGACGGCGCTGTCCAACGCGATCGCGGTCGTACCCGACGGCGAGGGACTGCCTCCGGGCGGCGAGGTCGCCGTCGTGTTGTTGCAGGGCGCGGCGCTCGGCGCCTGAACCCGCGGCCGACCTCCGAACAGCGTCGGGTCCGCCGGCGGCGTAGGCTGGACCCATGTCGAAGCCCGGGGCGCACGATCTGGTCGATCCGTTCGGCCGCGTCGTGCGCGACCTGCGGATCTCGGTCACCGACCGGTGCAACTTCCGGTGCACCTACTGCATGCCCGAAGAGGGGATGCAGTGGATGCCCCGCTCAGAGATCCTCACGTTCGAGGAGATCGAGCGGCTCGCCCGCATCTGTGTCGAACGGTACGACTTCGACGGCATCCGACTGACGGGTGGCGAGCCCACCATCCGGGCCCACATCACGACGCTGGTGTCCAAGCTGGCGGCGCTCGGTGTCGACGTGGCGATGACCACCAACGGGGCGACGCTGCGCAACTGCGCACACGACCTGCGTGAGGCCGGGCTCAACCGCATCAACATCAGTCTCGACACGCTCGATCGCGAGAAGTTCGCCCGCATGACCCGACGCGACGAGCTCGACAACGTGTTGCTCGGTATCGAGGCCGCAAAGAGCGCCGGGTTCGACCCGGTCAAGATCAATGCGGTGGTCGAGCGTGGCGCCAACGACGACGAGATCGTCGATCTGGCACGGTTCGGCCGCGACGAGGGGGTCGAGGTCAGGTTCATCGAGTTCATGCCGCTCGACGCGAGCGACGAGTGGCAGCGCGGCAAGGTGGTCGGGCAAGACGAGATCGTCGCCCGATTGGCCGAGGAGTGGCCGCTCGAACTCATGCCTGCCCGCGGCGCCGCTCCGGCCGACCGGTGGCGCTACCTCGACGGTGGTGGCACCGTCGGCGTGATCCCCACGGTGACCAAGCCGTTCTGTGGTGATTGCGACCGGGTGCGGCTCACCGCCGACGGCCAGTTCCGGACCTGCCTGTTCGCCACCGACGAGTTCGACCTGCGGGCCGCCCTGCGCAACGGTGAGACCGACGAGCAGATCGCCGAGCGGATCCGCGCGGCGGTCGGCACCAAGTGGGCCGGCCACCAGATCAACCAGGTCACCTTCGTTCGCCCGACGCGGACGATGAGCCAGATCGGCGGCTGAACCGGTGCGCCGCGCCGCGGGGGTGTGGCTCGCGGCGGTCGCCATCGCGGTCGGCGGTGTCACGCTGGCAGCGGTCACGCGCATCGACGGGCCCGCCACCGTGGGCGAGCAGGCCGACCGGGTGCCCGATCATCGGCCGACCGTGGGCGGTTGTCACGTCTTCCCCGCCGACAACGCCTGGAATCGTCGGGTCGACGCCGATCCGCTGCGGTCCGATTCCGATGCGATCATCGCCACGATCCAGGCCAACGGCGGTACCCGGCTCCATCCCGACTTCGGTGAGAACCCGAACTACGGCATCCCGTACGTCGTGGTGGGAGCCGACCAGCCCGACGTGCCGATCGAGTACCGGGCGTACGGCGACGAGAGCGACCCCGGCCCGTTCCCGGTGCCGCTCGACGCGACGGTCGAGGGCGGCGCGAACGCCGGCGGCGACCGGCACGTGCTCGTGGTGCAGTCGGGCACCTGCGAGCTGTTCGAGTTGTACCGCGCGTTCCGGTCGGGTGCCGGCTGGGCGGCCGACAGCGGCGCCCGGTTCGACCTGGACTCCAACGAACTCCGACCGCTCGGTTGGACCAGCGCCGACGCCGCCGGGCTGCCGATCCTGCCCGGCCTGGTGCGCTACGACGAGGTCGCCGCCGGGTCGATCGACCATGCGATCCGCATCACGTTCTCGCGGACGCAGGACGGCTACATCCTCCCGGCCACGCACGCGGCGTCGAATCGGTCCGACCCCACGCTGCCGCCGATGGGGCTGCGTCTGCGGTTGAAGGCCGAGTTCGATCTCGACTCGCTCACCGGCCAATCGCGTGTGATCGCCGAGGCGATGCAGCGGTACGGCGTCATCGTCGCCGACAACGGCTCCAACTGGTACTTCCAGGGCGCGCCGAGCCCCGGATGGGACGACGACGACCTGAACCAGCTCAAGGCCGTGAGCGGCGACTGGTTCGAGGTCGTCGACACGGGGCCGATACGCCGGTGACCGCGCCGAGTACGGTGGTCGGCGCATGAGCGATCTCGAATTCACCCATCTCGATCCGATGGGCCACGCCCGGATGGTCGACGTGACGCCGAAGGAGCCGACGCACCGCCGAGCGGTCGCCCGCTGCAAGGTCTTCATGAAGCCCGAGACCACCGCTGCGATCGCCAACCGCGAGGTCAAGAAGGGTGACGTGCTCGCGGTGGCCCGGGTGGCGGGCATCCAGGCGGCCAAGCGCACGTCCGATCTGATTCCGCTGTGTCA
>CAXAWD010000098.1:0-10199 GCA_963972325.1 uncultured Acidimicrobiaceae bacterium | reverse complement strand
GACCCCGCCCGCTTCGGCGAGATCGAGTAGGTGAGCGGGTCGTTCCCGCCCACCCTCGCGTCAGTTGGAGAACTGGTGGAGCTTGCCGTCGTCGGCGGCCAGTCGGGCGAGCAGCGGAGACAGTTCCCACTGGCGGCCGCCGACCGTGTCGCTGTAGTGCCCGATCCGTTCGGCCACCTCGGCGAGGCCGATCGAGTCGGCCCAGTACATCGGTCCGCCCCGGTACACGGGCCAGCCGTAGCCGTTGACCCAGACGACGTCGATGTCGCTGCCGCGGATGGCGATGCCCTCCTCCAGGATCTTCGCGCCCTCGTTGACCATCGAGTAGAGGCACCGTTCGAGCACTTCCTGGTCGGTGACCTCGCGTTGCTCGTGCCCCTTCGCGATCGCGAAGTCCTTGATCATCTGCTCGACCTCGGGGTCGGGCGTGGCCGCCCGGGTGTCGGGGTCATAGGTGTAGTAGCCGCGGCCGTTCTTCTGCCCCCGTCGGCCGCTCTCGCACATCAGGTCGCGGATCGAGTCGCCCGTGGAGGTCTCGGCCTTCCACCCGATGTCGAGACCGGCGAGATCGCTCATCGCGAACGGGCCCATCGGGAAGCCGAAGTCGTACAGCACCCGGTCGACCTGCGCCGGCGTGGCGCCTTCGAGCACGAGCTGGTCGGCCTCGATCCGACGCTGGAACAGCATGCGGTTGCCGACGAATCCGTGACACACGCCGACGAGCACCGCCACCTTGCCGACCCGCTTGCCGACCGCCATGGCGGTGGCGACCACCGTGTCGGACGACCGGTCGCCGCGCACGACCTCGAGCAGCTTCATGACGTTCGCGGGTGAGAAGAAGTGCATCCCGATCACGTTCTCGGGGCGTGACGTCGCGGCGGCGATCTCGTTGATGTCGAGCGCCGACGTGTTGGACGCCAGCAGCGCGCCGGGCTTGCAGATCTGGTCGAGCTCACGGAAGATCGACTGCTTGAGCTCCATGTCCTCGAACACGGCCTCGATCACGATGTCGCAGTCGGCGAAGTCGGACTTGCTGGTGGAGCCGGTGATCAGCGACATGCGTTGCTCGACCTGCTCGGGGGTGGTCGAACGCGACCGCTCGTAGTTCTTGCGGACCACGCCGAGGCCACGGTCGAGCGCGTCCTGGTCGCGTTCGACGATCACGACGGGGATGCCGGCGTTGGCGAAGTTCATCGCGATGCCGCCGCCCATCGTGCCGGCACCGAGCACGCCGGCGCGCTGGATGTCGATCAGCGGCGTGTCCTTGGGGACGTCGGGGATCTTGTTGGCGGCCCGTTCGGCGAAGAAGTAGTAGCGCTGGGCACCCGACTGCGGTCCGGTCATCAGTTCCATGAAGAGCTTGCGCTCGACCTGGAGGCCTTCGTCGAACGGCAGGTTGGCGGCCGCCTCGATGCACTGGACGTTGTACTCGGGGGCCAGGAACCCGCGGGTCTTGCGGGCGATCGACTTCCGGAAGTCGGCGAACAGCTGGTCGTCGCCGCGGGCCTCGGCGACCTTGTCGTCACGATCGCGCACCTTGGTGAGCGGCAACCCCTCGGTCACCGCCTTGGCAGCGAAGGCCACCGCGGCGTCGCGGAGTTCGGCGGGCCCACCGTCGACGACCTCGTCGACGAGGCCGCACTCGAGCGCCTCACCGGTGCCGATGTGGCGGCCGGTCGTCATCATCTCGAGCGCCTTGGGCACACCGGTCAGACGAGGGAGGCGTTGCGTACCGCCCGCACCGGGCAGCAGGCCCAGGTTGACCTCGGGCAGACCGAACTTCGCCGATGCCACCGACACCCGGTAGTGGGCGCACAGCGCGACCTCGAGGCCGCCGCCCAGTGCCGTGCCGTGGATCGCCGCGATCACCGGCACCGGAGCATCTTCCATCGCGCCCTGGACCTGCGGCAGGCCGGCGGCGTCGGGCACGTTGCCACCGAACTCGGAGATGTCGGCGCCGGCGATGAACGTGCGGCCGTCGCAGATCACGACGATCGCCTTGGCACCGTTCTCGACCGCCTGGGTCATCCCGTCGAACAGCCCCTGACGCACGTGCCAGCTCAGCGCGTTGACCGGCGGGTTGTTCACCACGACGAGGGCGATGTCGACACCGTCGTGCGTGGTGGTCTCGAGGCGGACGGACTGGGACAGG
Source organism: uncultured Acidimicrobiaceae bacterium (assembly GCA_963972325.1). GTDB lineage: Bacteria > Actinomycetota > Acidimicrobiia > Acidimicrobiales > Ilumatobacteraceae > Ilumatobacter. Next base: position 8,047 of record CAXAWD010000098.1, on the reverse strand, counting down.
TCGGTCATGGCGACCAGTCAAGCAGCCGCGTCGCGCCGGTGCCGACTCGAACCCGGCACCCCCCATCGCGAGTTGTGCCAGGCACAACTCGCGATTACTTCACGTCCTTCCAGGGGCCGGCGTCGGCGCGCGGCTCCTTGGGCAGGCCGAGGACACGTTCCCCGATGATGTTGCGCTGTACCTGGCTGGTACCGGCGTAGATCGTGCCGGGTCGGGCGATCATGAACGACGCCATCCAGTTGCCCGGTGTGTTCTCCGTGCCGATCGCCGGGGCCCCGAGACCGCCACGGGTCTCGGTGCCGAAGCCGACCATGCCCTCGGCGCCGAGCACGTGCATCGCCGCCTCGGTGATCTCCAGATGATGTTCCGACCAGAACAGTTTCCCGACCGACGACTCGGGGCCGGGCTGGTCGCCTCGGAGGTAGCGGGTGAGCATCTGCATGCCCCGGTACTTCATGATCTGCACGTTGGTGTAGAAGCGGGCGATGTCCTGGCGGACGACCGGGTCGTCGGCCTTGCCGCGTTCGCGCACCAACTCGACGAACTGGTCGAACTCGGCGCCGAACGACAGCGACGTGACCGTTGCACCGGCACCGCGCTCGAACCCGAGCAACGTGTTGCCGACCGCCCAACCGTTGTTCAGCTCACCGAGCACGTTCTCCTTCGGGCAGCGTGCATCGCTGAAGAACACCTCGTTGAAGTGGTCGTGCCCGACCATGTTGGTGATCGGCCGCAGCTCGACCCCCGGCTGGTCCATCGGCACGAGCAGGAACGAGATGCCGGCATGCTTCGGGTTGTCGGGGGCCGTGCGGGCGAGGACGAAGATCATGTTCGCCGTGTGGCCCTGTGAGGTCCAGATCTTCTGGCCGTTGACGACCCATTCGTCGCCGTCGAGTTCGGCGCGGCAGCCCACGTTGGCCAGGTCGGAGCCGGCGTCGGGCTCGCTGTAGCCCTGGCACCAGACGTCGACGCCGTCGAGGATGCGCGGGATGTAGTGCGCCTTCTGCTCCTCCGTGCCCCACACGAGGATCGTGTTGCCGACCATGCTGATCGAGAACGCGTCGTTGGCGCCCGACGTCGGGACCCCGCGCTTCGCGAACTCCTCGTAGAGGATCACCTGCTCGATGTGGGTCAGACCGCCACCGCCGTACTCCGCCGGCCAGTTCGGAGCGAGCAGGTTGTGCTCGCGCAGAGTGGCGCGCCACTGCTCCTGGAACGCCGGGCGCTCGGCCTCGGGCAGGGCCCCGATGCCCGACCAGCCCGCCGGCAGGTTGGTCTCGAGGAACTCGGTGATCTTCGTGCGGAACGCGTCGGCCTCGGGCGGGTGTGTCGGCAGCATGCCCAAACGGTAGTGACGATCGTGTGTCCGAGACGTAGCGGGAGGGCGTTGCCGACCCGACGCATGTGTTCGACGCCGAGGGAGCGCGCCTGGGCGATTGAGCCAGCGTTCGGTCGGGCCACCTCGGTGCCGGTCTGCGAACCTGTGTCGAACCGATCGGAGAGGAACCGCCGTGGCATTCGACGACCAACCTGGTGATCATGTGTACGTCGACCGGCACGGCCACACGTGGGAGCGTGGCCCGAGTGATCCGCCGCGCCTCATCGACGGTCCCGGCACGTTCGTCGAGGTCGACATCGACGCTCCGCTCGCTCGAGTGTGGGACATCGTCACCGACATCGGTTTCGGCGCCCGGTTCAGCGAGGAGTTCGCCGGGGCTCGGTGGGTCGACGGGGCCACCGGGCCGGCGCTCGGTGCTTGCTTCGTCGGCACCAACCGGCATCCGGCGATGGGGGAGTGGGAGGTTCCGTGCTTCGTCGATCGCTATGTCGAACACGCCGAGTTCGGGTGGCGGACGTCCGACCCCGACCGGCCGGGAGCCCGGTGGTGTTTCGTGCTCGGTCGTCTCGACGGCGTCACCCATCTGCGTTACACCCTCGGGCTCGGCCCCGGCCCGTCGCGGATCGACGACGTGATCGCCCGGATGCCCGACAAGGAGCACCGGATCATCCGCGCAAGACTCGACGAGCACCGAGCCAACATGCAACGGGTCGCCGACGGCGTCGCTGCCGCGGCGACGGGTGCCGAGTCCGGGCCGTCGAACCCGGCTTCGTGAGATCCGGTCCCCGTCGACAAGACTCGACCCATGTCGGACGCACTCATCATCGACGCCTGCCGCACCCCCAGGGGGATCGGCAAACCGGGCAAGGGCGCCTTGGCGCATCTGCATCCGCAGCACCTCGGTCGTACCGTGCTCGAAGCGCTCGTCGAGCGCAACGGCTTCGACACCGCCGACGTCGACGATGTCGTCTGGGGCACCAGCGCACAGGTGTGCGAGCAGGGCGGCGACCTCGGTCGCATGTCGGCGCTCGACGCCGGCTACGACGTCAAGGCGAGCGGGGTCACCCTCGACCGGTTCTGCGGCTCGGGCATCACCAGCGCCAACATCGCGGCGACCTCGGTAATGGCGGGCATGGAGGATCTCGTGATCTCCGGCGGCACCGAGATGATGTCGCTCCCCAAGCAGGGGATGCTGCCGATGGGTGCGGGCAACGAACACCTGCAGGAGATCCATCCGCAGTCGCACCAGGGTGTGTGCGCCGACGCGATCGCCACGATGGAAGGCATCACCCGTGACGATCTCGACGCGCTCGCCGCCGAGTCGCAGGCGCGGGCCGACCGGGCGATCAGCGAGGGCCGGTTCGACCGCAGTCTGATCCCGGTGTACGACCCGTCCGACGGTTCGCTCGTCCTCGACCGCGAGGAGTTCCCCCGACCCGGTACGACCGTCGAGTCGCTCGCCAGGCTGGCGCCGAGCTTCCCGGCGGTCGCCGACTACCGTCACGCCGAGGGCGCCAAGACGTTCCGCGAGCTGATCAACCAGGCGTACCCCGACGTCGACATCCAGCACGTCCACCACGCCGGCAACTCGTCGGGCGTCGTCGACGGTTCGGCCGCGATCCTGTGGGCGAGCGAGGACTACGCCGAGGCACACGGGCTCACCGCCCGGGCCCGCGTCGTCGCCACCGCCAACATGGGCGACTGCCCGACGTTGATGCTCAACGCCCCGGTTCCGGCGGCTCGCAAGGTGTTGAAGAAGGCGGGGCTCACGGTCGACGACATCGACATCTTCGAGATCAACGAGGCGTTCGCCGTCGTCGCCGAGAAGTTCCAGCGTGACCTCGACCTCGACCGCGACAAGGTGAACGTCAACGGTGGGGCGATGGCGCTCGGTCATCCGATCGGCGCCACCGGAGCGATCCTGATCGGCACCGCACTCGACGAACTCGAACGCACCGACGGGCAGTTCGCACTCATCACGATGTGCGCCGGTGGTGGTATGGCGCCGGCGATCATCATCGAACGGGTCTGACATGATCGAACACCACCTCGATCTCATGACCGCAGACGGGGCGATGAACACGTTCGTCGTGCACCCCGACAAAGGCGGGCCGTTCCCGGTGGTGTTCTTCTACATGGACGCCCCCGGCAAACGCGAAGAGCTGCACGACATGGCACGCCGTATCGCCACCGTCGGCTACTACGTGGTGCTGCCGAATCTGTACTACCGGTCGGTGCGCGAGTTCGACCTGATCACGATGCCCAACGGGGAGACCCGTGAGCAGATGGCCGAGCTGATGTTCGGGCTGAGCGACCGGATGGTCGCACGCGACACCGAAACGATGTTCGAGCTGGTCGACGCCGACCCGTACGCCGACGGTTCGCACGTCGGGTGTGTCGGCTACTGCATGAGCGGCCCGTTCTCGTTCGCGATGGCCGGCACGTTCCCCGATCGGATCAAGGCCGCGGCGTCGGTGTACGGCGTTCGGCTGTTCGGCGACAACTCGCCGGCGAATCTCGCCGATCAGGTCACCGGCGAGCTGTACTTCGCGTGCGCCGAGACCGACGAGTACGCACCGAAGGAGATGATCGACGGACTCCGGGCGCACCTGGCCGAGGTCGGGGCGAACGCTCGCATCGAGTGGTACCCCGGCACGCATCACGGGTTCGCGTTCCCGCTACGACCTGTCTACGACAAGGCGGCGGCCGAGCGTCACTGGTCGCGGCTGTTCGCGCTGTTCGAGCGCAACCTTCGTCACTGAACGCGGCGTGGCAAGCTGACCGACATGTCGGACGGCGGATCGAACCCCACGCCGAGCGCCGAGTTCGACGTCACGGTCGAACTCGCCCACGCACTGCTGCGGTCGCAGCAACCGGATCTCGCCGATCTCGACCTGCGGGTCGTGGCCAACGGCTGGGACAACGTGATCTGTCGTCTCGGCGCCGACCTGTCGGTCCGCTTGCCACGCCGCGAGCTCGCAGCAACGCTCATACGGCACGAGCAGCGGTGGTTGCCCGAGCTGGCACCTCGACTGCCACTGCCGGTTCCCGCTCCGACCCGGGTCGGTCGACCCGAGTTCGGCTACCCGTGGCCGTGGAGCGTCGTGCCCTGGTTCGACGGCGAACGCGCGGCGGACGCCCCACTGTCCGATCCGACGCGCGAAGCAGGTCGACTCGGTGCGTTCATGTCGGCGTTGCACGACGTGGCACCTGCCGACGCTCCCGCCAACCCGGCGCGTGACACGTTCGCCGGCGACCGCCCCGAACGATTCGACTCGGCGCTCGCGGCGGTCGCCCCGGTGCTCGACGCGCTCCTGGACGACGGTGCGGAACGCGCGCGCCGGCGGTGGGATGCGCTCAGCGGCACCGAACGGTGGGCGGGGCCGCCGCTGTGGGTTGCGGGCGACGTGCACTCGGCCAACCTCGTCGTCGCCGACGGCGAACTCCGCGCCGTGATCGACTTCGGTGATCTCTGCGCCGGTGACCCGGCCGTGGACCTCGCGATCGCGTGGATGCTCTTCGACGAGTCGAATCGCGACGTGTTCCGTGAGGTGGCCTCCGCCGGATTCGCGCCGGTCGACGACCCGATGTGGTGTCGAGCCGAGGCCTGGGCGCTCTACTTCGCCGTCATTTAACTCGCCAACTCGGCCGACGCTCCGTACCTGCAGCGAATGGGACGCGACCTCGCCGTGGCCGTACTGGCCTGACCGATCAGATCAGCGGCTTGCCGAGGCGGGAACGCACCGCGTTGCGCGCCGGAGTGCGAACCTTCTCCACCGCGAGGTAGAACACCGGGAAGGCGAGCAGCACGAGGATCGTCGAACTGATGAGCCCGCCGATCAGTGTGAAGCTGAGTGCCTCCCAGAACGGGTCGCTCAACGCGAGCGGGAGCAGGCCGACGACCGTCGTGAGCGTCGTGGCGATCAGCGGCCGGAAACGCCGTTCGACCGCCTCGCCGATCGCGGCGCCGGGCCGCAGCCCGCGGCGGCGGGCCTGGTTGGCGGCGTCGACGAGCAGGATCGTGTTGTTGACCACGACACCGATGAGTGCGATGAAGCCGACGGCGACGAAGAAGCTGATCGGATTGCCGGTCAGGCTGAGTGCGGTGAACACACCGAAGAAGCTGAACGGGATCGCCAGCAGGATCAGCATCGGTTGCACGATCGACCGGAACTGGACCACGAGCAGGAGCAGCATCAGTAGCAAGGCGATGATCAGCGCCTGGCCGAGCGACGCGAAGTCGTCCTGGTTGTCGGATTCCTGTCCGAAGTCGAATGCGATCGCATCGGCGGGCAGTCCCGCGGCCTCGAGCGCGTCCGCGTCGACCAGGTCGCCGACGAGGGCCTCGGTGGCGTCGAGGTTGTTGGTCAGGTCGTCGGTGGAGAACGACGCCCGCACCTCGATCTGCTGGGTGCCGTCGATCCGGTAGACGAGCCCGTCGGTCGACACGATCGCATCGTCGATCGTGGTCGCCTCGCCGGTCGGCTTGTCGAGTTCGACGCCGATCAGGCGGTCGCGAAGATCGAACGCCACTTGGCGCCCCGCCTCGGCCGTGTCGGCGTCGACCGAGATCTGGGCGGCGAACGGGAAGTCGTCGACCGGCGGGCCGTTCTCCAACATCGCCACCGACACCCGTGCGCCGTCGAGCGCGTCGAATGCTGCGTCGAGACGCTCCACGTACGTCGGTGCCTTCGTGTCGCGTGCGTCGAACGGAGTCAGATCGATCAGCGTCAGGAGTTGGCGTTCGTTGCCGTTGATGTACTGCGAGCGCACCAGGTCGTCGCCGATCGTGTCGATGACGATCTCGTCGATGTCGTCGGCGAGCGACTGGGCCTCTTCGATGGTGGTGCCCGGGTCGAAGTCGGTGGTGACGAACATCGCGTTGGCGTCGTCGCTCGGCGGGAAGATGTTGAAGCCGAGCGATGCAGCGATCTGGAACGACCCCATGATCACCACGATGGCGCCGACGAAGATGCCGGCACCGACCCCGACGCCCTTCCAGCCGTGGCTCGACGGGTACTCGGCCAGCCGGCCGAGACGGCGGGCGATCGCACGCTCGGTGCGGATGATCGGGTTGTGCGGCGCGGTGCCTCGGAGCAGGAATGGCTTGGCGACCGCGGAGATGAAGATGATCGAGAACACGAACGACACGAGCAGTGTCAGGATCACGGTGGCGGGGATCGCCCGGATGAACTCGCCGAGCACCCCGCCGACGAACAGCATCGGGGCGAACACGAGCACGGTCGTCAACGTGCCCGACAGCGACGCGGTGCCCACACGGTTGATCGCGGCACGGACGACGTTCAAGCCTTCGTCGGACTCGCTGCGGGCCGAGTCGATCGATTCGGAGATGACGATCGCGTCGTCGACGAGCAGCCCGAGGGTGAGGATCAGCCCGAAGAGCGTGATCGTGTTGAGCGAGTAGCCGAGGAACCAGAGGCCGCCGAGCGCCGCCATCATCACGGTCGCCATGAAACCGGCGGTCACGACCGACACCCGCCAACCGATCAGCAGGAAGCTGACGATCGCGACCGCGATCAGTCCCTGGAGCAGGTTGCGGGTCAGCGACCCGATCTGCGTGCGGATGTCGTTGGCGAAGTCGGCGGTGACAGCAGCGCTGAACCCGTCGGACAGCACGTCCTGATCGTCGAGCAGGCCGTTGATCTCATCGCTGAACGCCAGCAGGTCGAGATCGGTCTCAGCCGTCCGAACGAGGCCGATCGCGATCGCCTCGTCGTAGCGGCCGGTCTCGGCGAACGCGACGCGGATGAAGCGGGTTCGGCGGATCTCGTCGTCGCCGGTGGCGGCGTTGGTGCCCTCGGTCAACAGGTCGCGGACGTCGGCGCGATCGACGCCGTCGCCGGTCTCCAGGTACGTCTCCAGCTTCGCTGCCTCCTCCTCGAGTTCTTCGGCGGTGGCGTCGGCCGGGCCGCTGACGGTCACCAGCAGGTCGTAGACCTCGAGGAACTTGGTCGCGTCGATCGGGCGGACGGTGATCGACGCCTCGTCCGGTGTGGCGATCGACGAGTTGGCGGATTCCAGCTCGGCCGCGCCCTGCGGTGAGCTGAACGTGTCGTCGAACTCGACGACCAGCACGAAGGCGTTGGCTCTGGCGTAGCTCTGGACCTCGACGACACCCTCGAGGTCCGAGTACGCGCGCTGGAGCGGCCGGGCGACGTCCTCGTCGACGGCGTCGGGGTCGTCGACGAAGTACGTACCGTCGACGACCACGATCGGCAGGTTGACGGGCGGGAAGCCCTCACGGGCGAGGCCCCCGCCGTACGCGATCAGGCCGATCGCGATGACGACGCCCCAGATCGCGAGGGTGACCTTCCACTTCGATGACGCGAAGGTCGCCAGCTTGGTGATGACGGAACGATCGTGCGCCGTGTCGTGCGGCGTCCCGTTGTGGTTCAGCGTGTCGGCGGCCGCGACCGCGTCGGGGTCGGCGGATGTGTCGGAGGTGGGGGAGCCGTCGGACATGGCCTGCGACGGTACCGGCGCGACGCCCGGATGGCGTCGTCCCCGGTGATGATCGGCGGTGGTCCGTCCGGACGACGGTGCGGTTCAGTCGGCCTTGCCGTAGTCGGTCGTGAGCCAGCGCTCCGGAGTGAGGCGGGCGACGACCGACTGATCGGTCGGCGGGTTGGCCTCGGCGTACTGCCGGCCCAGCTGGTCGCCGAGGTACCGGACCGCCATCGACAGGAC
>CAXAWD010000097.1:0-10230 GCA_963972325.1 uncultured Acidimicrobiaceae bacterium | reverse complement strand
CGAGGTCGCGGTCACGCTCGACGTGTGGGATGCTCGCCTCGCCGAACTCGGCGAGCAGCTGGGATATGCGCGCGCCACGCTCGTCGCCCGGTGTCAGCCGATGGTGTCGGAGGCGTACGAGCAGCTCGCCGGTGACGCGGCACCGGTCGAACTCGTCTACGAACCCGAGTGGCGATCGACCGGTCTGGTCGCGGCCCTCGCTGCCGCCCGGGATCTCGACGTGCGGCGTGGCGTGTCGACGGTGGGTCCCCATCGTGACGAGGTCGCGATCGGACTCAACGGTCTGCCGGCGCGCACCCATGCCTCCCAGGGTGAACAGCGCACGCTGGCGCTCGCGTTGCGGTTGGCTGCGCACCGGCTGGTCGCCGAACGCACCGAGTCGACGCCGGTGCTGGTGCTCGACGACGTGCTGTCCGAACTCGATCCGGACCGGGCGACGGCATTGTTGTCCAACCTGCCGCCCGGGCAGGTCGTGATCACGTCGGCGTCACCGTTGCCGTCGGCCGCGCACCCCGATCGCGTGCTGCGGATCGCAGCGGGTACCGTCGAGACGAGTCCCGATGGCCAGCCCTGACCCTGTTCCGATCTCGAGTGCGCTCGACGGTGTCGTGCGGTCGTTGCGCGGTCCGAGTCGCGAGGCGGTCGGCGGGCTGTTCGGTCGGTGGGACGAGGCGGTCGGCGAACAGGTCGCTCAACACGTCACGCCCCGCAAGCTCGACGAGGGAACGCTGATCGTCGAGGTCGACGACCCGGCGTGGGCGACGCAGGTCAAGTTCCTGACGCCGATGATCACCGAGCGGTTGATCGCCGTGGCCGGCGTGAAGATCGACCGCATCGAGGTGCGCGTCGAACGCCGCGGCGCCCGCGGCGCGAAGTACTGACGGGGTTCGAACCCGTTCGGAATCAGTCGGCAGGCTGCTCGGTCGAGGTGCCGGCTTCGTCGAGCGCGTTGGTGAACCACGACCACAGCGGCGGTCCGGCGACCGCCGACACGACCACGGCACCGATGGCGAAGGAGATCTTCATCTTCTTCGCCTTGGCCTTCTTCTCGGCGCGCAACTGTGCGGCCCGTTTCGAGGCCTCGCTGGGCTTCGTCGCGGTGTCGCCCATCATGTGTGCCATGGGATGCTCGCCGTCACCGGCGGTGGTGGCCGCGGTCTCAGTGGCGGGTGCCGGCGGCGGCGTGGGTGCCGCGGTCGGCAGCGACGGTGCCGGTATCGACGGTGTGCCCGCGTCGAAGACCGGGCTCGGTGCGGCGGTAGGAGCGGCGGCTGCGGGCGCGGCCGGGGCCGGAGGTGCAGCGGGCGCGACGGGTGCCGCGGTGGGCAGGACCGGTGCGGGAATGGTCGGCGTGGGGATCGAGGGTGCTGCCGCCGCCGGATCGGCGGGTGCGGAGTACTCGGCGCCGGGCTGCATCGGGGTGCTCGGATCGCTCAACACCGGTGACACCACCGGGAGGGTCGGGGCTGCTGATGTGTCGTCGAACACCGAGACTCCGGCGCCTCCCATCGGTGCCGGAGGCGTGATCGGAGTGGACCCGAGTCGGGGAGCGCCGTCATCGGTGACCAGGCCCTCAGCGGCTGTGGGCGTCGTGTCGTTGGGGGGCGTCAGCGCCGTCTCACTCATGGCTCCTGCATCGGTATCGGGCGCGCGGATCTTGAGTCGATGCGGCATGCTTGACGAATGTCGAATGAGACGGACTCCGTGAAGGCCCGACTGCAAGCCGATCTGAAGGCGGCGATGAAGGCACGCGACGAGGTGGCCCTGTCGACGATCCGCATGGTGCGGGCGGCGATCATGAACGCCGAGGTGGCCGGCGACGAGGCGGTCGAACTGACCGACGAGCAGGCGATCGCCGTGCTGCAGTCGGAGGCGAAGAAGCGCGCCGAGTCGGCTGCGGTGTACGAGGAGAACGACCGCCCGGAGTCGGCCGCCAAGGAGCGCGCCGAGCTCGAGGTCATCGAGCGGTACCTGCCGGCGGCGATGAGCGACGACGAGCTCGCCGCGATCGTCGACGAGGAGGTCGCCGCCGCGGCCGCGAACGGCGCCGAGGGCGGCAAGGCGATGGGCATGGTCATCAAGGCCGTCCGCGAACGGGCGGGCGCGAGTGCCGACGGCGGCCGCATCGCCGCGTTGGTCAAGTCCAAACTCGCCGGCTGACATCCAACGTCCATCCAACGTTCAGCTGCCCGACGCCGGCCCCTCGGATCGCATTCAGGCGGCGGTCGTACCGTGCTGGTCAGGCGTCGTTCAACCGTTACCTCCCCCGATGGTTGTGCGGCCCACTTCCGAAGGTGACGGGTCACGTCACGAGACGTGACCCGTCACCGGTCGGCGGGCAGTCAGGAGACGACCGGTCGCCGGTGAGACTGCTCAGCAGACGAGGATTCCGGCGCCGAACCCGACGACGGTGTCGTCCACGATCAGGTAGACGCCACCGAGTGTCGGCGACGCGAGGTTGTCGAACGTGCTGTCGGGGTTGCGGGTTGCCACGGTGACGAACTCGATGGTGTCGCCCGGGCTCACTTCGATCCCCTCGCCGCGGACGACGTTGAACCGGTCGGGGATCGCGTCGGCATCGTCGCCGACGCCCACGCCTTGTTCGGTGATCAGATCCGACGCGACGGTCGGTTCGGTGAGTTCGGATTCGGGAGTGTTCGACTGGACGACCCGTTCGTCGCCGACGTACCAGTAGAGCAGCACCGTTCGTGAGCCCGACCCCCAGAAGCCGGCGACGAGGTCGCCCCACGCGATCTCCCGGTAGTCGTTCAGCCCGCAGGTCTGGATCGGTGGGCCGTCGTTGCGGTGGTCGAGCCAACCGGTGTCCTGATCAGGTGCGCCCAGGACCGGCTCGACCGCCTCGATCAGCTCGTCGGGGGTCACGCCGAGGCCCGGCTGGATGCCGAAGAGTGCGCCGGCGGCGATCGTGATGCCGTCGTCCCGGATCTCGGCGATGGGGAGGTCGCGCAGTTCGATCGCACCGCGCTCGCCGACCAACACGACCCCCGCCGGGGTGGTCAGCACCTCGGCGCCGCCGGTGGTGATGTCCCGGATCTCGATGGCGACCCGACTGGGTTCGAGTGGTCCTCCATCACAGGTGCTCCGGAGGTCGACCATGACCCGGTCGTCGCGTTCCTCCCAGGTCAGTCGCGTGCAGAGGTTCGCCGTACCGAGTCCGCTCGGAATGAACTCGACGGCCTCGAGAGGGTCGACGTGTCGGAGACCGGGCAGTTCGGCGGCGGTGGTCGGAACCAGCGAGTCGACGTCGGTGAAGCGGGCGAGCGGTGTGCCGTCGTCGGCCTGCAACACGAACGTGTTCGCGTCGGCGAAGAGCTCGATCTGCTGGCCGTCGCCCAAGGCGATGACGTCGACCTCGCACGACTCGGCCTCGCCGGCGATGTCGGCGCCGACGATCGTCGTGCCGTCGAACCGGAACGTACCTCCGTAGGCGTTGCAGCCGTCGTGGGCGACGATCTCGGGCCGATCGACCGACCCGACGAACGTGACGTCGGAGGTGAGCACCGTCGGGGACGGGTCGTCGAAGCGTTCGAGCGCGAGCCATCGCCGTCCCTCGAGCTCGGCGAACAGTTCGTCGCCGGCCAACCCGACCGATCCGGCCACGGACGCCGACGTCGGGTCGGTCTCCGCCGGCACCAGTTCGACCGCGCCGTCGTCGGATCTCCCGGTGACCAACACGACGCCGACGATCAGGGCGACGACCGCCGCGGCCGCGAGCACCGCCCACGTCGCCTGATGACCGCGAGCGGCGTCGGCCGCTGAGCGCAGGTGCACATCGTCGTCGGACGGTCGGGAGCGGATCCGAGCAGCCAGTGCGCGACGGAACTCGTCGGACGGCTCGACGGTGGCGGCCTGGACGATGCTCGCGACGTCGCGGTCGTCGGTCGGGGTGGTCATGGCCGGTCTCCTTCCCGGTAGGCGGTGCGGAGCGCATTCCGAGCACGCACCAGCAACGACTCGGTCGCTCGGACGCTGCGCCCGAGTTCGTCGGCGACGTCGGCGACCGTGAGATCGTCGACGTATCGCAACACCAGTGCCGCCCGGTGCTCGTCGGACAGCGCGCCGAGTGCGGTGACGGCCGGACCGTTGGTGACCGTCGCCGGATCGACCGGTGGCGTGTCGCCGGGTATCGCGACACGTTCTTCGCGGGTGCGACGTCGGCGTTCGGAGCGCAGTTGATCGAGAAAGCGGTGTCGGCACGCGGTGATCAGGTAGCTGGTCGTGGGCTCGACGTCGGTGGCGGCCCGCAGGACACCGAGGTACGTCTCCTGCACGAGTTCGTCGGTGCGGACGCGATCGCCCCCGGTCAGACGGGATGCGTATCGGTACACCTCGTCGAGGGAGCGTTCGTACAACGCCTCGAAGTCGGTGGTCGTCATACCTGACTGCATCATCTCACTCGTACAACGTCGCCGCCGCCCCGTGACCCGTCGCGCGTCGAGGGCGGGGCCATGGTGGCCCCGCCCTCGGTCGGGTCGGATCCGATCTGGTCGGTCGGCGGTCAGTCGATGTAGAAGCTCATCACCACCGTGAAGCGGGCGTAGTCGTCGCCGTGGTCGGGGCTGGCGATGCCGGCGCACCGTGACCCTGGGTGATCGGTGGTGATCCCGAAGCTGCCGCACAGCGGGAGCGCCTCGATCTGGGCGAGCGTGAAGCCGCTACCGAGCTGGGCGGAGTTGGACTTCGTGTCGCACTCGGGGATGGAGAGGGGCCCGTCGGAGATGCCGTCGCCTTTCGTGCAGAACTCGACCTTGGCGTCCCAGTCCCGCTCGGTGGCCCGAGCCATCACGTTCGGCAAACCCTCGTCCTCCGACAGTTGGAACCACCAGAAGTTGTTGCTCGACAGGTGGATCGTGCCGGCGTGCATCTTCTCCTCGCTGCGGGTGCCGGTGGCCGTGCCGTCGAAGCCCCAGCCGAAGCTCAACTCGCCCCGGTTGAGCTTGCCGGAATCACCGTCGTACGTCACGTCGATCTGCTCGAACCCGACCCGCACGTCGACGGGCGGCTTCGGGTCGGTGTGGAACGTGCCGATCTGATGGTCGACGCCCCAGCCGTCCTCGGCTCGCACGACGATGTGGTACTCGGTGTCGGCCTGCAGGCCGGCCACGTCGAACGTCCAACTCGTCGCTGCGCTTTCGCTGTGGTGGACCTTCGCCTCGGCGGGCATCAGCGGCGTGTCGCCGACCCAGCCGGGCTCACTCGTGGAGACCCACACGTCGAGCTTCGCCGACGTGTTCGTCTCCACGTGCACCTTCACCTTGCCGTGCGAGTCGGTCATCGACACGGAGCCGTCGATGAGACAGGAGAGGGCACAGCCCTGGGCGTTGCCGGTGAGGCCGTCGATGATGTCGACCGTGGTGAACTGGTGCTCGTACACCTTCGAGTGACCGTCCTGGTCGATCGCGATCATGGTCAGGTCGTAGGTGGTGTCGGGCTGGAGCGGGCTCAGCGTGGTCGACCACTCGGTGTCGTAGCCCGGGTTGTTGAAGAACTTCGACGAGTCGGTGCCGGACTTCGTGACCTCGATCTCGACGTGGACCGGCACCGTGGTCTCGATCGCGAGCCCGACGTTCGCGTTGAAGTCGTTGGCCGTCAGCAGTGCCGACGTCACACACTCCAGCTGGCAGCCGGTGAGGCCGCTGGTGAGGGTGCCGGTGTGCTGCGGGATCGGTGTCACTTGGAAGCTGCCGGGGCCGGCGGGGATCGGCGTCGGGTCGACCGGGTCGGTGACGAGCACCAGGTCGGTCGGACCGGGGATCGGCGGCAGCGGCGGGAGCGGCTTCGGCACGGCCGTGAAGTCGCTGGGCCCGCTTGGCGGGGGAGGAGGTGGCGGTTCGTCGGGAACGTCATCGCCCTCGACCTCGCCCGGTTCGCCCGGAGCCTCCGGTTCGTCGATCTCGTCGGCGGGTTCCGCGATCTCGTCGGTCGGTGCGGCGGGATGCTCGGTGGTGGCAGGAGCGACGTCGGTGGCCGCGGGTGTCGTGGGCGGCACGTCGTCGGTCGAGACGCTCGACGTTGTGGCGGTGTCGTCGGTGGTGTCCGACTCGCCGGTGGTCGTGGTGACCGGCGCGGTGTCGTCGGAGGGTGCGGCGACGGCTGCGACGGGCACGGTCTGCTCACTCGGGCCGGAACCGGCGGCGACGATGCCGACGGTGCCGAGCACACCGGTGAGGGCGGTGGCGGCGATGACGTCGAGGCGGCGGGTGCTGAACATGATGTGCTCCTGGGTCGGTGTTGTCGAACACCGGTCAAGAGCGCGCACCGTTCGAGTTCTCGCAAAAAGGTCGCCGTGGATTCAGACGCAGAGTTCGGCCGTGAAGTCCTGCTGACCACGGCCGGGTTGACAGACCTCGCTCCGCTGGCCCGACACGAACCGGAAGCGACCGTCGGCGTCTCGCCGCAACGTCAGTTCGAGGCGGGAGGCGAACACCGAGTCGTCGAAGAAGTTGGAGGTGGTCACCGTCACCACGAACTCGCCATCGCTCGGCCGGTCGTACTCGATCGTGCGGCGCTCGTTGACCGCGACCCGGCCTGCGACCGCATTGCCGAATGCGATCGGGTTGCGGGCCCACGGGGCTTCGGCATCGATCGGGGTGTCGATGTCGGGCAGGGTGACGGTGCCGTCGTCGCCGATCTCGGGCCGCCCGGCCCAGAACTCGGTGTGGTCGCCCAACGGCTCGATCCGGACGAAGCGGTCCCCGTCGGCGATCATGACCCGACCGTTCGGGTCGAGGGACAACGCTTCGTACGTGTCGATCGTGACCATGTCGATGGCGCCGTCGACCCATCCTCGGATCACGGTCTGGTCGACGCCGTCGGACGTGATCGCGATGAACCCGCCGTCGGAGGTGGGGATGACCGTCGGCATGCCGCGCGGCTGCCAGTCGGCCGGCAGGTCGAACGACCAGGTCCGGGTGCCGGCCGGCAGGTCGTCGTCGCGGTGCACGGTGAGCGTGGGGGCGTCGACCTCGGTGCGCATCACCGGCCCCGAGATCGACGTGGTGTCGCCGTCGCGACCGATCCACGGCAGCACCAGTTCGGCATCGGGTGCCGGCCGGAGCAGTTCGTGGTCGCAGCAGCCGACCACGACCAGGCCGTCCCGGGTGGCCACGAGGTCGGTGTCGCCGATGCGGTCGGCGACGCCCGTCCACCGGTCGAGCACGCGGCCCGCGTCGTCGGGTGCGAGCGTGATCGCCAGCAGGTCGGCGGCACCGTCGGTCGGATCCGCGGCATCGACGTTCAGGTACACGACGTCGTCGGGACCGAGCAACTGGAGGTACACCATGCCGAGGTCCACGTCGACCTGGGCCGTGATCAGCGGGGTGGTGTGGCGGGTCAGGGTGCGGGTGGTCGGGTCGTACGACACGATCGACCCGTCGCGGTCGACCAGGATCTGCGTGCATCCCACGAACTGCTCCTCGGAACAGTTCCGCTCGATTCGGGCTGCTTCCCAGGGCAAGGTCTGCCACGCGACGGCGGTGGCGGCCGGAACGGTCGTGGGCACCGTGCTGGCGGTCGATGTCGTGGTGGTCGATGTCGTGGTGGTCGTCGTGGTGGTCGTCGTGGTGGGCGGTGGTTCGTCGGTCGCGAAGTCGACCAGGGCCACGTCGAGTCGGTCGTCGGTCTGTCGGACCGCGACCGTGCCCCAGATGTCGCTGGCGCCGATCGTCCAGCCGTCGGGCAGCGACCACCACGTCGTCGAACCGCCGGGATGCAACTGGGCGACGACCCACTGCGATGGCTCGCCGAAGTCGATCTCCGGAGCGAGATCCGGTCCGATGTGCGTCCAGAAGACCCCACCGCCGCCGGTGGTGGGTGCGGCAGGTGATGGACCGACGTACGTGGAGGCGGCGCCCGGGTGTGCGTCGATCGACAGGGACCAGATCTCGCCCGTTGATGCAGTCACCGTCGCCTGCCCCTCGTCGAGTCCGTAGGTGTCGCTCTCGAAGAAGGTCGGCGTGCCGTCCAACGCCGTGGGATCGCCGTCGCCGTCGACGTACCCGATCGCGAGATCACCGCTGTCGCGCCGCATCGTCACCCCGTCCGAACCGTGTCCGAACGAGGCGGGTGGATACTCGAGGTACCGGTTGATGTTGGCGGGCTCGGATGCGACGACCTCGCCCTCCCGGTCACCCGACAGCGGCATCGCGACCACGGCAAAATCCTCGATCGCCTTGCCTTGGACGGTGGAGTACATGACGTCGCCGGGTCCGTAGGCGATCATGTTCGTGACGCCGACGTCCTCGAGCGTGCGGGCTGCCCCGTCGAAGCCGAACACGTCGACGCGCCCGGTCTCGGGTGCATCGACGTTCCGTGTGAGCACGGCGACGCCGAGGTCGCCGATCGCCACCTGGAAGAAGTCGGTCGTCGCCGCCGGCGCGGGCACCGCACCGAGCGGGGTGAGCGTGGTGGCGACCGGCGGGTCGAGATACGACACGGCGGCGACCGCGCTGGCAGCCGGAGTCGTCGTCGACGCACCGGGCGAACTCGTCGTCGGCACCACGGTGGTGGTCGGCCCCGGCAGCGTCGTGGGGATCACCGACGGGATGCTCGTCGTGGCATCGATCGTCGGCTCGGAGGTCTCGATCGAGTCGTTGCCCCGGAGCAGCACCACACCGCCGACGATCGCGACGGCGACCGCGGCGATCGATCCGGCCACCGCGACGAGGCGCCGTCGAGGTGCGAGCGGGGCGATCGGCGCCAGGCCTGATGTGGTCGGACGGGCGGCCAGTTCGGCGTCCACGTCGACCTCGGCTTCGACCTCGGCGCGAGCGGCGCGGGCGCGGCGCCGCAGTTCGTCATCCATGGGACTGCTCCTCGTCGAGTCGTCGTCGCAACGTTCGTCGGGCCTTGAACAGCGCGGCCTTTATCGCGCCCCGTGTCGTGTCGAGCAGCTGGGCGATCTGGCCGACGGTGAGGTCGTCGGCGTAGTAGAGCGTCACGATCATCCGCTGCCGGTCGGGGAGTGGGGCGACCAAGTCGTTCCACTCGTCGAGCGACGGTGTCCCGGTGGTCGACGCGGTGGCCGGCTCCGGCGCTCCGGCGAGCCGGTCGACCGCGCGCTGCTCGGCGGCCTGGCTCCGGTGGTGGTCGATCAGCAGGTTGGTCATCACGGTGCGGCACCACGCGGCCGGCGCGTCGTAGCCGGCCAGTTCGTCCCAACGGGCGTGCGCCCGGGTCATCGTCTCCTGGGCGAGGTCGCGGGCGACGTCGACCCGGCCGGTCTTGAGCGCACCGAGCGACACCAGGCGCGGGAAGACCTCGCGGAACAACGCCTCGAAGTCGGTGTCGACGGCCACGGTCACATCCTCGTACACGGATCGGTGACGCGGTCGGTTACCCCTGCCGACACGGCTGTTCGAGACCGTGGTGTCGTCGGCCCCGTCGGACGCCCTGGGTGGCCGGAGAACGAATTGTCCGCAGTCGGGAGGCCCGGCACCTGAATTTCGTCGATGTACCGGCGATTCAGGGCCTGATGAGCCCATCTCTGCGACAGCCTGCTGGTACAATCACACAAGTGTGACTTGGGGCGTTCCCGAACACGTGATCGATGCCCCGGGCACCGATCGAACGAAACGTCCCACCCCCACGAACATCACTCGATCGCGATCTGAGGTACTGCGTGTCCGCTGACACCGAAGCAGCAAGTTCCACGAAGCCCACCGGCAGCTACGGCGCCAAGGACATCCAGGTCCTGGAGGGTCTCGATCCGGTCCGCAAGCGGCCGGGTATGTACATCGGCTCCACCGGTCTGCAGGGTCTCCACCACCTGATCTGGGAAGTCGTCGACAACTCGGTCGACGAGGCGATGGCCGGCTACTGCGACCGCATCGGCGTCACGTTGCTCGCCGACGGCGGCTGCCGCGTCGACGACAACGGTCGCGGCATCCCGGTCGACCCGTACAAGACCGGCCAGCACAAGGGCAAGAGCGCGGCCGAGGTCGTGCTCACCGTGCTCCACGCCGGCGGCAAGTTCGGCGGCGAGGGGTACAAGGTGTCCGGTGGCCTGCACGGCGTCGGCGTCTCGGTCGTCAACGCGTTGTCCGAGCGCCTCACCATCGAAGTCGACCGCGACGGCAAGCACTGGTTCCAGGAGTACGCCAAGGGCGGCACCCCGCAGGGCACGATGCAGATCGTCGGCGATACGCCCCCGGGCGGCCGCGAGACCGGCACCACCATCACGTTCTGGCCCGACCCGGTCATCTTCCAGGC
>CAXAWD010000096.1:0-10234 GCA_963972325.1 uncultured Acidimicrobiaceae bacterium | reverse complement strand
GATGAAGGCATCGTCCAGCCGGTCGGCAGCCCCGAACACCTGACCCCCGAACAGCTCGAGGCCTACGACCTCGACGGCGACGGCAAGATCTCGCTGATCGAGAACGAGCGGGCACGCCTCGGCATCATCGACGCCCGGCTCGCGCAGATCGCCGAGGAGGGCGGCGTCAAGGGCGCCGTCGCCGACGCCGCCCACCACGTGATCGACCGTCTCGACAACGACGACAACGACGACAACGACAACAACGACAACGACGACGCCGACGAGGGATGAGCGGCCCCCTCGGCAGCTACGTCGACGCGTTCATCGACGCCGTCGACGCCGAGCTCGCCGAACTCTCGGGTGACCGCCACCTCGCCGAATGCGTCGTCGAGGTTGCCGACCTGGTGTCGGCGATCCTGGCGAGCGACGGGCGGCTCACTGCGAGCGAACTCGATGCCTGGCTCGACGACATCGGCCCGAGGCTCACGCCGCCCGTCATCATCACGCCGCAGCAGCTCCGCGAGAGTGAACTGATCACCTCGAAGCGGACCTGGCTGTCGGCGCCCAGCACGATGTTCGGCCTGTTGGTCGAGGCCGACGCCCGTCACGGCACCCGCCGTGCCGCCGGCTACTACGAAGCAGCGCTCGAGCTGGCTCACGCCACGGCTGCGATCGACCTCGTGCCGTCGCCCGACGAGATCGCCGCCATCGACGGGTTCCGCACCATGCTGCTCGCGGCGATGGACGCGGCGGCGGTGCCGCGACCCGGCCGGCCGGCTGCCGTCGCGACGGGTGCCGATGCCGTGGTGCCCGCACCCGAACCCGAGCTCCCGCCCGAGCGACCCGTCGAGGAGATCCTGGCCGAACTCGACGCACTGATCGGTCTCGACCACGTCAAGACCGAGGTTCGGCAGCTGACCAGCCTCCTCCGCGTGCAACGGCTGCGAGCCGAACACGACCTCCCGGTGATGGAGACCAGCCGACACCTGGTGTTCGTCGGCAACCCCGGCACGGGCAAGACCACGGTGGCCCGGTTGCTCAGCGAGCTGTACCGCAGCCTCGACGTGGTCACCAAGGGCCACCTGGTCGAGACCGACCGTGCCGACCTGGTCGCGGGGTTCGTCGGCCAGACCGCCGCCAAGACCCAGGAGGTGCTCGTGTCGGCGCTCGGCGGCACCTTGCTGATCGACGAGGCGTACTCGCTGGCTCGCGGCGGCGACAACGACTTCGGGCGTGAGGCGATCGACACGCTCGTCAAGTTCATGGAGGACCATCGCGACGACCTCGCCGTGGTCGTCGCCGGGTACCCGACCGAGATGCAGCAGCTCATCGACACCAACCCGGGCCTCGAGAGCCGCTTCGCCCGCACCCTCGAGTTCCCCGACTACACCACCGACGAACTGATCGCGATCTTCGAGCTGATCGCCGGCAAGCAGGAGTACCACCTCGACGCAGCCGCCTGTGGGCGCCTGGCCGAGGTGATCTCCGGCGAACCCCGCGACCGCGGATTCGGCAACGCCCGATTCACCCGCAACGTGTTCGAACAGGCCGTCTCGAAGCAGGCAGTGCGTCTGTCCGACGTCGAGCACCCCTCCGTCGGGCAGCTCACCACCCTGACCTCCGGCGACATCGCCCCCGTCTGAACCCGGCGAACGGTTAGCGTCTGGCGTTGATATGGGTATCCGCGATCGCTTCTACACCCCGAAGACGGCCAAGGCACTGCTGTCGTGGCGAATCCTCCTCGGGCTCGGGGTCGGCGCGGCGATGGCACTGGCCGGTCTGCCGATCGGCGTCGCGATCGGTGTCGGCGTGGCGCTGTACGCCGCCTCGGTCGGCGCCGCCATGCCCAAGGGTGTGCCACAGGCCAACATCGACCCGTTCGTGCTCAGCGAGCCATGGCGCCAGATCATGCAGCAGGCACAGGGGGCCGGCCGCAAGCTTCGGGCCACCGTCGCCTCCGCCGACAGCGGCCCCCTGAAGACCACGATGCAGAGCATCGCCGACCAGCTCGAACGCGGTCTCGCCGAGGCGTGGGCCGTCGCCCAGCGGGGCGACGAGATCGACGACGCGGTGCGGCGGCTCGATCCGACCGCGCTCCGCTCCAAACTCGCCACGCTGCAGGCTCAGGCGGCCGCCACGCCCTCCGCCGAACACGACGCGGCCATCGCATCGGTCGAACGCCAGATCGCCACGACCGATCGATTGAAGGCCCAGTCGGCCGAGACCGCCGCGACGCTCCAGCTCACGCAGACGCAGCTCGACGAGCTCGTCGCCCGCGCCAGCGAGGTGCAGGTCGGCGCGGTCGACACCGCGGCGTACCAGCGCGACGTCGACGACCTGGTGATCAAGCTGGAGGCGCTGCACCAGGCGGTCGAGGAAACCCGCACCGCGTGAGCAGCCTGCTCAAGTCGAACGTCACGGTCGCCTTGGGCACCGCCCTGTCGCGGGTGTCGGGCCTGCTGAGGGTGTTCGTCTTCGCAGCCGTGATCGGGCAGACGCTGCTGGCCGACAGCTACAAGATCGCCAACGAGACCCCCAACATCGTCTACGACCTGCTGCTCGGTGGCGTGCTGTCGGCCACGTTGGTCCCGATGTTCTCGTCGTTCCTCGGTGGCGACGACGACGAACCCGACGACCACGCCACCAACGTCGTCATCACGGTCGCCACCACGTTGATGGTGGCGCTCACCGTGGTGGCGGTGGCGCTCGCACCCGTCATCTTCCGTCTGTACAGCCTCAACCTGGCCGACGACATCGACGCCGAACTGTTCCGGAACGTCGGTACCACCCTGACCCGGATCTTCCTCGTGCAGATCCTGTTCTACGGGTTGACCGGCATCGCGAACGCCTATCTGAACAGCCGACGGCACTTCTTCGCCGCCGCCTGGAGTCCGATCCTCCCGAACCTGATCATCATCGTGACGCTGCTGTCGCTCCCGGCACCCGGCGACACCGGGTGGACGCTCGACGACGTGATCACGAACGATCGGCTCCGGTGGACCCTCGGGTTCGGCGCCACCGCCGGCATCGCCGCGATGGCGCTCGCCGTGGTGCCGGCGATGGTGGCCGCGGGGCTGCGCTTCCGGCCGGCGTTCGAATGGCGCCACCCTGCCGTCCGCAAGCTGCTCGTGCTGTCGATGTGGACCATCGGCTTCGTCGCCGCCAACCAGGTCGCGCTGCTGGTCATCCGCAACCTGGCGCTCGGCGAGGGCGAGGGCATCGCCTCGGCCTACTTCGACGCGTTCACCTGGTTCGTGCTCCCCCACGGCCTGCTGGCCGTGTCGATCGCCACCACGTTCCAGCCCGAGATGGCACGGGCCGTCGTGCGGCGCAGTCGCACCGACTTCGTCCGCCAGACGTCGCTCGGCGTCCGATTGATCGCCCTCCTCACGCTGCCTGCCGCGGCCGGGATGTTCGTGCTGCGCGGCCCGATCATCGGCCTGATGCAGCGGGGTCAGTTCGACGCGCTCGACACGCTCAACACCTCGCGAGCGCTCGCCGGTCTGTCGATCGGCCTCGTCGGGTTCTCGATCTACCTGTTCGTCCTGCGCGGCTTCTACGCCCACCAGGACACCCGCACACCGTTCGTGCTGAACGTCGGCGAGAACCTGCTGAACATCGTGTTCGCCCTCGTGCTCGTCGGGCGGTGGGGCGTGCTCGGCCTCGGTCTCGCCTACGCGTTCGCCTATCTCCTGTCGTCGGTCTGGGCACTCACGGTGCTGCGCGACAAGGTCGGCGCGTTCCCGCTCCGACCGATCGTCTCGAGCATCTGGCGCATGCTGCTCGCCGCCGTGCTGATGGCCGAGGCGATGTGGTTCGTCACGCACGGCGTCGAGAGCGACACCGGCTGGTCGGCCCTCGGGCAGATCATCGGTGGTGGCACCGTCGGCATCGCCGTGTACCTCGCGGTGGCGTTCGCGCTCCGCGTTCCCGAACTCGACTGGGTCCGGCGCCGGGTGCCGGGACTCGCAGCCGACGGCTGACCGGACGGGCGCACACGCAGCACCGGATAGGCTGCTCGAATGTTCAAGCTCCTCAAGAAGTGGTGGAAGTACACGACGGCGAAGCTGACCGGCTCGTTCAACGAGCGGGCCGACCCCAAGGTGCAGCTCGAGCAGGCGATCATGGAGGCCCAGTCGCAGCACAAGCGGCTCAAGGAGCAGGCCACCAACGTCATCGCCGGCCAGAAACAGGCCGAGATCCGCCTCAACGGCAAGATGACCGAGCTCGAGAAACTCAACGCCAACGCCCGTCAGGCACTGCTCATGGCCGCCGACGCCGAGCAGGCCGGCGACGCGGCCAAGGCCCAGCAGTACACGACCGCTGCCGAGACGATCGCCGGGCAACTCATCCAGGTCGAGCGCGACGTCGAGAGCCTCAAATCGATGGTGCTCGAGAGCACCGAGGCCGCCGACGCCGCCAAGGCCGCCGTCAAGCAGAACAGCCGTCTCCTCCAGGAGCGCATCGCCGAGAAGTCCAAGCTGGTCAGCCAGCTCGAGCAGGCGAAGATGCAGGAAGAGATGAACGTCGCGATGGACCAGCTCAACGAGACCGTCGGCGACGACGTGCCCACGTTGAAGGAAGTCGAAGAGAAGATCCAGGCCCGCTACGCCAAGGCCAAGGCCTCGGCCGAACTCACCGAGACCTCGGTCGAATCCCGCGTGCTCGAAGTCGAGCAGGCAACCGCCAACGTCGAGGCGCAGGGCCGCCTGTCGGAGCTTCGGGCCGAACTCGGGCTCGGCGGCGCCACGCAGGCCTCGCCGCAGGTCGAGGGCGGCGCCGGCTGATCAGCGCTCGTAGAACCGGTCACCGATCGCGGTGACCGGTTCGAGCACGATCAAATCGTCGCGGTGCACCACCGCGTTCGGCATGCCCACCGGCAGGTCGTGCGTCTTGCGGCCGAGCACCGAACGCAGGTCCCCGGCCGACATCGACACCCGGCCCCGGGCGAACCGGGTACCGTCGGGATCGACCACGTCGACCACCTGACCCGCTTCGAACGAACCGTCGGCGCCGACGACACCGGCGGGCAGCAGGCTGTTGGGACGGTCGACGAGCGCCCTGCGAGCCCCGACGTCGACCGTGATCGCACCCGTGACGTCGGCGGCGAACGCGATCCACAGTTTGCGGGCCGACAGCGTGCGGTCGTGTGCCGAGAACGTCGTGCCGACGAGGTCTTCGGACGCCGCTCCGACGAGCACCCCCGGGCTGGTCGCCCGGGCGATCACGCACCGGATGCCCGACCACGACGCGATCCGCGCCGCGGTGAGCTTGCTCGCCATCCCACCGCTCCCCCGGCCGCTGCCGCCGCTGCCGGCGGTGACCGACAGCATCGGGTCGTCGGCGCCCACGAGCGGCACCAGCTGAGCGGTCGGATCGACACGCGGGTCGGCCGTGTACACGCCGTCCATGTCGGTCAGCAGCACGAGCACGTCGGCGCGTACGCTGTGGGCCAAGAGCGCCGCGAGACGGTCGTTGTCGCCGTAGCGCAGCTCGTCGTTGGCGATGGCGTCGTTCTCGTTGACGATCGGCACGACGCCCAGTTCGAGCAACCGGTCGAGCGTGGCCCGAAGATGCAAGTACTGCGAACGCTCGACGAAGTCGTACGGATCGACCAGGAGCTGGGCGCCCACGAGTCCGTGACGGGCGAGTTCGGCGTCGTACGACTCGACGAGACGGGCCTGACCGACCGCTGACACGGCTTGCAGGGTGCGCATGTCGGCCGGCCGGGAGGACATACCGAGCGCAGCGACCCCGGCGGCGACGGCCCCGGACGACACGACGATCACCTCGTGCCCCGCCGAGCGCAGTTCGGCGACCTCGTCGACGAGTTTGGCGATGGCGGCGGTGGAGATCTGACCCCGGTCGTCGGTGACGGACGCGGTACCGATCTTGGCGACGACTCTCATGATGACTCGCTCACGCGTGACCTGCTCACAGGTCGGGCTGGTATTCGAAGCTGAAGTCGCCGATCCAGATGACGTCGCCCTCGACCGCGCCGGCACGGGCGAGCATCTTGAACACGCCCATCCGCTTCAGCTGGTAGTCGATGTACCCGAGGGCAACCGGCGTCGTGACGTCGTTGAGCGCGACGACACGCTCGACGTCGCGGCCGACGAGGCGGAACTCACCGTCGTCGTCGAGGCGCTCGACGATCGCGCCTTCGATCTCCGGACGGATCACCACCAGCCCTTCGGGCTCGGGGGTGTCGTGTCGCGCCTCGTGGACGAGCGTCGCCATCCGGCCGACCAACTCGCGAACACCCTGCCCGGTGACCGCCGAGATGACCGGGTGCTGCCAGCCGATCTCCTCCAGGGTCTCCGGCTGGACGGCGTCGGCCTTGGTGCCGACGATCAGGCGCGGACGCTCGAGCAGGTCGGGCTGATAGGCACCCAGCTCGTGCAGGAGCACCCGTTCCTGTTCGGCCGCAGGCGTTTCGTCCATCGGCGCGAGGTCGATCAGCAGGCACAGCACGCGCGCCCGCTCGATGTGGCGCAGGAACTGGTGACCGAGGCCCCGCCCCTCGCTCGCACCCTCGATCAGGCCCGGGATGTCGGCGACGACGAAGTTGGTGTCGTCGTCGAGGCTGACGACGCCGAGGTTCGGCTCGAGCGTGGTGAAGGGGTAGTCGGCGATCTTGGGCTTCGCGGCCGAGATCACACTGATCAAGGTGCTCTTGCCGGCGCTCGGGAAACCGACCAGGGCCACGTCGGCCATCAGGTGGATCTCGAGCTTCAGCCAGCGCTCCTCACCGTGCTCGCCCTGCTCGGCGAACGTGGGCTCACGCCGCTTGTTGGAGAGGAACTTCGCGTTGCCGCGGCCACCGCGGCCACCGGCCGCGGCGAGGAACTTGTCGCCGTGGCGATAGAGCTCGGCGAGCACCTCGCCGGTGTACATGTCGCTGACGACGGTGCCCTCGGGCACCTTGATCTCCAGCGATTCGCCGCGGGCACCGTGCATGTCCTTGCCCTTGCCGTGTACACCGCTCTCGGCGCGACGATGCGGATAGTCGCGGAAGGCGATCAGCGACGACACGTTGTGGTCGGCGACCAGCCAGACGTCGCCACCCTTGCCACCGTCGCCGCCGTTGGGGCCGCCCATGACGACCGGGCCCTCACGTCGGAACGACACGCACCCAGCGCCGCCGTCGCCGCCGCGAACGTTCAGTTGGGCCTCGTCGACGAACTGGGACATGGGTCCCGAGCCTACCGACGCTCCGGCGTGCCGGTGAGTGAGGTTGCAGCGTTGCCCCGTCGGGTTCGGGCCCTAGTGTGACCGGATGGAGCACGCAGACGAGGCGATGCAGGAACGCGCCGAGCGGTGGGCGTCGACGATGCGCGGCCACATGGCCGACGGCGTGGCGCTCGCCCACGAAGACTCGTGGGCGGGGCCCGGCAGTTCGTCCACCCTCGATCGGCGGGCCCGCGAGGAACGCGATCAGGTAGCGCTCGCCCCGCTCGCCACCCAGGCGTCCGACGCCGGAGACCGACCGGTGGAAGAGGAGCCCGATCCGTTCCGCACCTGCTTCGAACGTGACCGCGACCGGATCCTGCACGACTCCTCGTTCCGCCGGCTGGCCGGCAAGACCCAGGTGTTCGTGTTCCCCGACGACCACCAGCGCACCCGGCTCACCCACGCGCTCGAGGTCGCCCAGGTGGCCCGTTCGGTCTCGACCGCGATCGGGCTCAACGTGGCGCTCACCGAGGCGATCGCGATCGGCCACGACTGCGGCCACGGGCCGGGCGGTCACGCCAGCGAAGACGCGCTGACCCCCTACGTCGACGAGGGGTTCGACCACGCCGTGTGGGGCGCCGATGTGACCCTCGCTCCGCTCAATCTGTGCCGCGAGACGATCGACGGCGTTCGCAACCACTCCTGGAGCCGCCCGGCGCCCGCCACGCCCGAGGGTGAAGTGGTGTCGTGGGCCGACCGCATCGCCTACGTGTGCCACGACTTCGAAGACGCGGTCGCGGCCGGCATCGTCACGACCGACATGCTCCCGGGGCTCGTGCGCGACCGGGTCGGTACCGACCGGTCACAGCAGCTCGGCACGTTCGTCCGGGCGATGATCCGGGCCACGGCCGAGACCGGCCGCATCGGCATGGTGGAACCCATCGCCGAGGCGCTCGCGATGTTCCGTCGGTTCAACTACGAACTCGTCTACATGCGTCCCGCGAGCGTGGCGCAGGCCGACAGCGTGATCGCGTTGCTCCGGGCCTTGGTCGAGTACTACGCCGACCGCCCGAACCTGCTCCCCGATGCGCAGGGACACGGCCTCGACGCCGGGTCGCCCGATGCCCTGCGGGCCGCCGTGGCGTACGTCGGCGGCATGACCGACCGGTTCGCGTGTCGCCAGGCGCTGGCTCTGCTCGGCTGGGAGCGCCACCGCCTCCCGGTCGGCATCGACGTCTGATCCGCAACGATCACGACGGGCCCGGAGAACGACGAAGGCGGGGCGCCGGAGCGCCCCGCCTTCGTACAGATCTGTGTGCGTCGGTGTCAGCCCAGCGGGTTGACGTCGATCACCTTGCGGCCCTTGCGGGTACCGAACTCGACCGAACCGTCGACGAGCGCGAACAGCGTGTCGTCGCCGACCTTGCCGACGTTCTTGCCGGCGTGGAACTTGGTGCCACGCTGGCGGATCAGGATCGTGCCGGCGGTGATCTCCTCGCCGCCGAACGCCTTGACGCCGAGGCGCTGTGCGTTGGAGTCGCGCCCGTTGCGGGTCGAACCGCCACCTTTGGTCTTCGACATGTCAGTCCCTCAGCTCTTCTTGATCGAGGTGATCTCGACCACCGTGTAGTTCTGACGGTGGCCGTATCGGCGGCGGTTGTTGGTGCGGCGCTTGTAGGTGAACCCGTTGATCTTCGGGCCCTTCGAGGTTCCGACGATCTTCCCGGTGACCGAGGCGCCCGAGAGCGCATCGCCGCCGGCGATGACGGTGTCGCCATCGACCAGCATCACGGGGGTCAGCGAAACCTCGCTGCCCTCGTCACCTTTGAGCAGGTCGACTTCGACCTGCTGACCTTCGGTCACTTTTTCCTGTTTGCCGCCAGAGGCGATCACTGCGTACATAGCTCATGGAATGCTAACGGTCCGCAACGGCGCCTCCAACCGGTTGATCAGGCAGTTCCGGACATCGCAGATTCCAGGTCGGCAGCGCTCGGGCCACGCTGCGGGAGCCGTCGACCAGGATGTCGCCGTTGCGGATCAACGTGTTCCAGTCGACGGCGCCACGATGCCATTCGACGAACGGCAACGAGCGGGCCTGCACGGTCACATCGGGATCGCCACCCGGATCGGAGTAGCACAGTTCGGCCTGCTGCGCCTCGATCAACAACCAGTACATCCGGTTGGTCGGCGGCTGGTCGGTGAAGACGAAGCTCACGACGGTTCGATCCTGCGGCAGACGCGACCGGTCGAGCTGCACCTGGCACCACGCCCACAGGGCGAATCCGGGGTCGGATCGCTCGGTCGTGACGTCGATGTACTCCTCTCCCCACGCCGCGAGCGCCTCGATGACGGGCGCCAGATCGGCCCCGGCGGCCGTCAGCCGGTACCGGTGTCCCTGCCCGCCCGGCTTCGGCGACTTGTCGATCACGCCGGCACGCTCGAGCTCGTCCAGCCGCTTGACGAGCATCGAACGCGACATCGTCGGGACCCCGCGGTGGATGGCGGTGAACGTCTCGGCGCCGAACATCAGGTTGCGCACGAGCAACGGCGTCCATCGTTCGGCCAGGATCTCCGAGGCCCGGGCGATCGGGCAGTACTGTCGATACGCCGCCATACGACCATCCTCGCGCCGGCCACGTCGGGGTGCGAGTACGAAATCAGGACTCGACCGGCCCGGCGCCGACGGTCAGGCTGATCTCATGGATGACAACCTGCAGGTCGATCGCCGTCGTGGCCGCGTGGTTGCGGACGCCGCCGAGGTGTACGAGGAGTTCTTCGTGCCGGCGCTGTTCGGACAGTTCGCCGAACCGTTGCTGGATGCCGCCGACGTCGGGGGCGGCCAGACGGTGCTCGACGTCGGGTGCGGAACGGGGATCGTGGCGCGGCGGGCGCTCGACCGTGTGCAACCGAACGGGCGCGTGATCGGTGTCGACCCGAACGACGGGATGCTCGCCGTCGCACGCCGCCACGCGCCGGACGTCACCTGGCAGCACGGCGTGGCCGAATCGTTGCCGCTCCCCGACCACGCCGTCGACCGCACGGTCTCGCAGTTCGCGGCGATGTTCTTCGACGACCCTGT